>JAFZET010000440.1 GCA_017560565.1 Clostridia bacterium
ACCAAACTGCAATAATTTTTGGTATGTATTGATTTTTCGACAAGAACATGATACAATATACAGAGAAATGCATCTATGAATATGATATTAGGTGATAGTATCAATGCAGGGATTATCATCTATGAAAAGCGATTGATGGTCTTACAAAAACAAACATGATATCAGCACGCCAACACATAATCTTAGTCGAGAGCAACGGCGAACTGCGGTCCATAACACCTGATCGGTGCAAAAGAGTGGGCAGGTTCTCGTTTCAGCCTCAATTAAACGATCACCGTGGCGTGAAACTTGATATAGGCATCGATGGCAGATCGATGCCTTTTTAACAGGAAGAAGGAGGATTTACATATGAAACGAATTGGCGTACTATTTATAACACTGTGCATGATTTGCACCATGTTCTTGGGTTGCGAGGAAACAGATGTTACGGGGATACGTCCCCCGATCGCCGCAGATGACTGTGAAGGAATGATGTATGAAGAGGTCGCTGCTGCGTTTGAAGCTGTAGGCTTTAGCAACATTGAATATGAAATTATAGATGACCTTATAACCGGATGGCTAACGAAAGACGGTGAAGTAGAGAAAGTATCGCTGGACGGTAATGATGATTTTGTAACCGATGATGTTTTCGATGAGTCGGCATCGTTGATTATTTCTTATCATACCTTCCCGATAAAAGATGAAACAAAACCGGTGGAAACCGAGCCGCCTGTAATTGATACACAGGTACCTGAGACAGAAGCGCCCAAACCGGAGACACAGGCACCTGAAACAGAACCACCCAAGCAGGAAACACAGGCACCTGAAACAGAACCACCCAAGCAAGAAACACAGGTACCTGAAACAGAACCACCCAAGCAAGAAACACAGGCTCCTGAAACAGAGCCACCTAAACAGGAAACACAGGCTCCTGAAACAGAGCCCCCTAAACAGGAAACACAAGCTCCGGAGACGGAACCTCCGGAAACAACGCCGGTTATTGTTGCGCCCACAATCCCTGAAAACTCTACATTCAGCATCCATTTCATAGATGTAGGACAAGCGGATGCTGCTCTGGTGGAATGTGACGGTCACTATATGCTGATCGATGGCGGTAACAAGGGTGATTCCAATGTGATCTACAGTGTTCTCAAGAGTGCCAAGGTATCGAAACTGGATATCGTAGTTGCTACCCATGCCCATGAAGATCATGTCGGTGGTATCCCCGGTGCATATAACTACACAACCGCAGATCTTACTCTCTGTCCAGTAACTTCATATGACACAGAAGCCTTCAAGGACTTCAAAAAATATGCTGACAGTAAGGGTGGCGGAATTACAATCCCTTCGGTTGGCGACAAATACACGCTTGGAAGCGCATCCATAGAAATCCTTGGTGTCAACAGTACCTCCGACGCAAATAGCTGTTCCATCGTACTGATGATCACTTATGGAGAAACAAAGTTCCTCTTTACCGGAGATGCAGAGCGAGAAGCGGAGCAGGTAATCCTGGATTCCGGTGCGGATCTTGCAGCAGATGTACTGAAGGTTGGTCACCACGGCAGTGAAAGCTCTACTACATATCCGTTCCTTCGTGAGATTATGCCTAAATATGCGGTTATCTCCGTAGGTGAGGATAATTCGTATGGACATCCCACCGACAACACACTCAGCCGTCTGCGCGACGCAGATGTAAAGGTATTCCGTACCGATATGCAGGGTGATATTTACTGCACAAGTGACGGCAAAACGGTCAGGATGTCCGTAGAAAAGAATGCCAATGCTGACACGCTGACCAATCCTATTAAGGTAGTAGAAACCAAGCCCGTAGAAACAGAAGCTCCCAAAGATGATCCTGTACAGCCTTCAGCCGGAACAGATTATGTATTGAATACCAATACAAAGAAATTCCATTATCCGAGCTGTTCCAGTGTGAAGCGGATGAGTGAGAAGAATAAGTCGTTTTTTACGGGAACGAGAGAAGAGGTTATAAACATGGGCTTTGACCCGTGTGGTAACTGCCATCCATGATAGAGCGCAAACCCAATATACAGAACATTACTATTGACAAACACCATATTTTGTGATATAATATCTACAGTAATTGTAATTTCTACGTATCCCAGAAGGACCGTAACACGAAGGGCGCGAGCCTTAGTGTAGTTAAGTTTGTATTTAGAGCCATAGGAATGCTATGCCCATTTTCGGGTATGGAGCTACTATGGCTCTTTTTGCATATATTTATATTTTTATAGCGGTTAAACCGCAGAAAGGAAATGAACCATGAGCATGTCCAGCATTACCATCATCTGCAGACCCACGAGAGATCCGGAGTTGAAGTCTTCGCCGAGCGGAGTGATATTCACTACCCTCGACGTCGCCGTAACCAAAGGTTTCGGTGACAAGGAGCATCCGAATTACTTCCGTGCTTACTGTAAGAACGACATGGCACAGCGTGTGATCAATGCAGGCGTCAAGAAAGGCAGTCTGATCTACATTACCGGTGATCTTGATATCCGCCCCTTTACCAGAAAGGATGGATCGACAGGTACCGCAAATGAGATTACCGTATTCGACTGGGGTTATGTCAACACCGGCAAACCGAAATCCGAAGACGGTACCCAGACGCAGAATGGCACACTGGCAGCAGCACAGAACATCCCGACGCAGACACCTCCTGCACAGGGTCCGCAGTACA
>JAFZET010000043.1 GCA_017560565.1 Clostridia bacterium
CCGGAAGGTTACGGGAAGAACGATTATATCGAAACAAAGCGTGAGCTGGTCGTCCTTACTGCTCCCGGTCCCGGCTCCGGCAAGATGGCTACCTGTCTGTCCCAGCTGTATCACGACAGCATCCGCGGTCAGAAATCCGGTTATGCCAAGTTCGAGACCTTCCCCATCTGGAATCTGTCCCTGTCCCATCCTGTCAACATCGCCTATGAAGCCGCCACGGTGGATCTGTCTGATGTGAACATGATCGACCCCTTCCATCTGGAAGCCTATGGGGAAACCACCGTCAACTACAACCGGGACGTGGATATTTTCCCCGTTCTTCGTCAGCTGTTTGACGGGATCTACGGCGACTGCCCTTACAAGTCCCCCACCGATATGGGCGTCAACATGGCCGGGTATTGTATCTATGACGATGAAGCCGTCAGAGAAGCCGCCAATATGGAAATCATCCGGCGGTATTACGACTGTCTTGTCAACCGTGTACAGGGCAAGACCGGAGACGATATCATCTACAAGATGGAACTGCTGATGAACCGTGCCAAGATCACCACCGATCTGCGTACTCCGGTGAAGATCGCTCTGGACAGAGCCGCCGCCACCGACGGTCCCTGCGCAGCCATTGCCCTGGACGAAAACACCGTTGTCACCGGCAAGACCTCCGATCTGCTGGGCGCATCCTCTGCAGCTCTGCTGAATGCTCTGAAGACACTGGCAGGAATTCCGGACGAAGTGCATCTGATCTCCCCCTCTATTCTGGAGCCTATATGTCGGCTGAAAACCCGGAATCTTGCCTGCAGCAATCCCCGTCTTCATGCGGATGAAACCCTGATCGCTCTGTCCATCTGTGCTTCCAGCGAAGAAAACGCCAGACGGGCTTTTGAAATGCTTCCCCGTCTTGCAGGATGCGAAGCCCATTCCAGCGTGATTCTGTCCCAGATCGATGCGGAAACCTACCGGAAGCTGGGGATTCACATGACCTGTGAACCGGTTTACGGCACCAAAAAACTGTATCACAAATAAGGCAAAATGCTGAAAACCGTGGTATTTTCCGCGGTTTTTGCTTTTCCCCGCAAAATCTGTTGACTTTTTTCGCCGGGTATGTTATTCTGATAATACTATTATAACTGCGAGGTAATGCAAATGCACATACGTTCACTGCGCTACATAGCCACGCTGATCCTGTCCGGGGCGATCTTCACCATTCTGGTAGGGATGGCGTCTGTATGGTTCCTGCGGAGTCTGGGGGAAATTCTTGCCGCCCTTGCCCCTGCGCTGGGACTGGATTCCGGCACGGCAGATATGATCGCCGAGATCTTCGGTCAGCTCAGAGATGCTACCCTGAACCTGTCTCTGGAATGTACGGGCGTGGTCTGCTTCCTGTACTGCGCACTGGCAATCCTGTTTGTCTGCGGACACAGAAAAGAAAAAACACCGGCGGAAACCGCTGCAGAACCGCCGAAAAAGAAGAAAACAGGCCGGATCGTTCTGGTTATCGTATTGGGTGTGATCCTGTTCCTCCCTTTTACCGCCATCACGATCTGGTTTACCGAAGTCAACTATATCCGATTTGACCGGGTGATTCAGTCTCTGATTCCCCTGCTCCAGTCGGGGATCCTTTGAGGAGGTGCAGTATGCGGCGAATTTTTTCTATCATTCTTACCCTTTGCACGCTGCTGTCCCTGTGCACCGGCTGTGGAAAGGAGATTACGGAAGCTGAAATGGAAGTTTATCACACGTATGAAAACAGAGAAGGCGATGGTGTCTGGACGTTCGGTTTCGGTGCCCGTCCCATTGTTGCAGACGGTCACTCGAACGGTACGGATCTGTACATAGCCGGATACAACAGCGGCTGGTACGGCTCCGGCTATCTGAACAGAAGTCTTCTGGAAACCTACCGGCGCGGGAAAAACATACAGGATCTGCCGGAGGATCCCGACTATTCCGAAGCCCGTGCCATGTGGATTGACGCAGGTGCCGGCGGGGTGCTGATCATCGGCATTGACTGCGTAGGTCTGTCCAAGGTCACCGTGGACACCATCCGCGACCGGCTGTTTACCTTCTGTCAGGAAACCGGATGCATCTCCGTGAACGTATACGCCACCCATTCCCATGCTTCCCCGGATACCCTGGGGCTGTGGGGTCCTCTTGCCGTGGACGGCAGAAACCCAGACTACATGGAAGCCGTCATTGAAGCGGCTGTAGCTGCGGCACATCTGGCAGCCACCAACCGCCGTCAGGGAGAACTGTATTTCGGTAAAGCAGAAACGGAAGGCATCATCTACGACTCCCGCGACCCGCAGGTATACGACCCCAATCTGTACCAGCTCCGGTTCTCGGGAGAAGACGGCGGTGCACGACTGCTGTTCTTCGGCGCTCATGCGGAATCCATGCGGGGGGACAACACCCTGCTGAGCCGGGATTTCCCCGGTGTCATGTGCGACCTTGTGGAAATGCAGACCGGCGATCCTGCCATGTTCCTGCCCGGTGCCATCGGCGGGCTCATGTACACCAACATCCTCACAGACGGATACTTTGACGCAGTGGAAAATCTGGAGCTGACCGGCATTGAAATGGCCAGATATGCGTTGTCCATCCGTCCGGAAAATGAAACACGTATCGCACCGGAGCTGTCCATCGCCCGTACCCTGTTTACCACGCCGATGGACAACCCCATGTATATGTACCTGAAGTTCCTCGGCATTCTGGATCAGGAGATTCTGGAGGGAGAGAGCGATTCCGGTTATCTGGTACGCTCGGAAATGTCCGTTCTGCGGCTGGGAGATCTGCACATTGCCATGCTCCCCGGTGAGATCTTCCCGGAACTGGTAAACGGCAAGGAATATCACTATTACGGTACAGAAGGGGAAAACCCCACGCCGCTTCTGGATATTGCCGCCTCCTATGATGTGGACAAACTGCTGATCATCGGTCTGTGCAACGATGAACTGGGCTATATCGTGCCGCCCTCCGACTATCTGGTGAACGAAACCATGCCCTACATCGAAAAAACCGAAGACCCCACCGGCGAAAACCATTACGAAGAAACAAACTCCTGCGGTCCCGAAACCGCCAGAACCATCGCAGAAACCTTCGGCAGTCTGCTGGCAGCACTGGCCGAATGATCCATCGAAAAACACAGTAAAAACAGGCGTATGCTCCCACAACCGGAAGTGTACGCCTGTTTTGTATTCTGTTCCCGTCAGAAAGCCATCCGCATCCAGCCCTCATCCCGGATGGGTTCCAGCCCCAGCATTTCCCTGCCCAGATTCACATAGTACCGGTAGTTTTCAATGGAAACGCCGTTGGGGATCCGGTGATCCAGGGCAAAGATCGTGCCGCCGCCCAGCATGGGAGAGGACATTTTGTATTCCAGTTCCGCCCGGATGGCGTCTTTGTCCTTCCGGAGGGTATGCTTGTCGATGCCGCCCTTCATATACAGCTTTTTTCCGTATTTCTGCCGCAGGGCAACCATATCCATCCCTGCTGCCGGTTCCAGCGGGTAGAAGCAGTTCACGCCGCATTCCATAAAGGCATCGATCAGTGGATTCATGTTCCCGTCACTGTCCTGAGAAAACAGCTTTGCCCCATACGACTTTGCTGCATCCCAAACCCTGCTGTAATAGGGAGCAATAAACTCCTTCACCAGATTTGGACCGATCAGGGGGCCTGATTTGCCCGCCATATCCTCATGGACGATCAGATTGTCGATGGGAACCATATCCCCCACACGATCCAGCACTTTCAGAGCGGTATCGGTAAAGGTCTCCATCATATCCGCAATCATTTCCGGTTCATCATAGTAGGCACAGCAGAGATTTTCTTCCCCCAGAAGCTGTCTGGGTTCGTCAAAACCGCCGGGTACGGAGATGATGGTCAGATATCCTTTGTCCCGCAGTTCTTTTCTCTGCCGAAGAGCCTCCCGGTTCACACGCTCTTCCCGGAACGTATACCAGTGCTTGATCTTCAGCCAGTCATCCATGGTTTTCACCGGATAATCCATAGGCAGCGGAATGGTGGCACTGTTTTTGAACAGGCGCATGGTGCGTCCCATGGGATCCCGTGTGATCCGCACTTCCGGTGTATCCTCCAAAACCTCCGTGCCTCTGCCGGTGATCGCTCCCGTACTGCCGGGCAGAAATGTGTACAGCACATAATCCCAGTTAAAAGCGGTCATAGCGATCTCTTTCTCCGATGCCCCCTGCCTGCGCCATTCCGCTTCCAGATGGTACAGGGGACCGAACAGCTCACAGAACATTTCCCTGCCGGTGTACTCAAACAGGCAATGGGAAATATAGCGGTCTCTCTGCCAGATCATAAAACCCTCCCAAGCAGAAAAGCGCATCTTTCGTCAGGAGAGACACGCTTTCCGTTTTCAAAAAACTCAGTCTTCGTAGAAGAAGTTGATCACCTTGTCATAATAGGTCTGTGCCGCCTTGGCCTGCTTTTCGTAGGTACTTGCGAAAGCACCTTCGGTCTTCAGGAAGCCGTCCAGTTTGAAGGTCCAGCCGCTCCATCCATCGTACAGGTAGGCGAAATCAATGAAACGGTTTTCCAGAACCATGTTGATCATTTCGCTGGATTCTTCATCTCTTGCCACCTTGGCACCCAGTGTGATGTCGCAGTATGTAGGCATTACGGAACGCCAGCTTTCCGCACTCAGCGCTTCCACCAGGGCACCGATCATATCCGTGTTCTGTGCAGTCATCAGCACGGCGATAATGTTGCATCCTGCGTCTACGATGGAATAATACTCAGCCTGTGCTTCGTCCCACTTCGGGAAGGGGATGATGCCGTAGGGATTTTCAAAGTCCCGCATATAGTTGTAGCAGTGGTGCATCTGCATGGTGGCAAATACAGAACGTCCCGCCGGGAACAGTTCACGCACCTTGCTGCCGGAAGATGCCATATTCAGAGTGCCGGGATTCTGGTTCAGCTTATACAGCTTTTCAAAAATGGATACCGTTTTTTCGGTGTTCAGGATCATGACCGGCGTACCGTCTTTGATGTCCACACTGCGCTGGTCGAACCCATACAGATATGCAGCCAGATGACAGCCTGTAGCCGCATGCATGAATCCGTAGAAATCGCCTTCGTCCTTATTGCCGTCGTTGTTGACATCCGTATAGATATCTTCCGTCCATTCCATCAGCTTGTCAATGGTCCATTTTCCTTCACGGACGGTTTCGTATACATCGGTGATGCCGTAATTTTCCGCCTCAACCTTGTCATACGCAATCGCCCAGGTCTGTTCGGCATAGGAAATGCACAGATCGCTCATGGCAACGAACATTTTCCCGTTTACGGCGGCGATCCCGTCCTGCATCAGAGACTTGGGATACCATGGATTTTCAAAGTTCACATAAGGGATATCGTACCAGTTGCGGAAATAGCCCTCCAGCGCATTCTTCCCGGACTCCTCCATCTGTCCCAGCACCAGATCGTATGCGTCATCCCCTGCGGTCACAACGGATTTGACCTCCGATGCAATCTGCCCGTGGGCTTTTGCGACAGCTTCCGCGATTTTCACGTTGAACCGCTCCTGAATGGCTTCGTTCCGGTTGAAAATAACATCGTTCAGCGTATCGCCGGTGGATTCCGCTACATAGATATCATAGGGAGTGGATTCCTGCACGATCGAACGAAACTCTGCGCCGCCGAAATCCAGCGCCGGTACTTCGTCCTGCAGGGTACGCCCGGCAATGGGATCAACGGTTTCCGTTTCGGTTTCCGCAGCAGCCGTACCTGTGGTCTCTGCGGTATCTTTCACCGTTTCTGTCTGTCCGCAGGCTGAAAGCATCATAGACGCCAGCAGCAAAACAGCAAGGGATCTCTTCGTGTGCATACTGTATTCTCCTGTCTGTATTATCAGGTTTGTTTGTACTCATTATATAATATTCACACCGATATGTCAATTCTGTTTACACAGTTTTCCGGAAAACTTTTTCCATTTTCTTCGTTCCCTTGAGTTTTCCCCTTGCATCCCGCTGGTATTTGGTGTATACTATACATAATAATTTCATGGAATAGGAGAACTATATGACCTGGGATGCCATCCTGTTTGATCTGGACGGAACACTGTGGGACGCCACCCATATCACCGCAAAAATCTGGCCAGGCGTGCTGGCGAATCATCCGGAAATCAAGCGTACCATCGACCTGGAAACCGTGCAGAGCTACATGGGACGCACCAACGAGGAACTGGCGGAGATTCTGTTTCCTGATCTGCCTTATGAAAAAGGATATGCACTTATGATGGAAGCCGGTGAAATGGAAAATCTGCTTCTGTCAAGGGAAGGCGGACAGCTCTTTGACACCCTGCCGGAGACGCTGGAAACGCTGGCGGCAAAGTATCCGCTGGGGATCATCTCCAACTGCCAGTCCGGGTATATTGAAGCCTTCCTTTCGCACCATGGCTTCGGGCATCTGTTCCGGGATTTCATCTGCACCGGGGACACCCACAAAGAAAAATGGGAAAACATCCGCATTCTCGCAGACAGGCAGGGCTATAAGAATCCCGTATACATCGGAGATACTCTGTGGGATGCCTGTGCCGCCGAAAAAGCCGGTGTGGATTTTCTGTGGGCTGCTTACGGCTTCGGAGAAGTACCGGAGGACAAGCGGCAGGGCATCCTGCAGACCCCGTCTGACATTTTCAAGTACATCAAGAGGTAAAATCATGCGTTACACCAGTTTACATACCCACTCCACCTTCTCCGACGGTAAATCCACCATGGAAGAGCAGGTGCTCTCCGCCATTGAAAAGGGATTTGCGTCTGTTGGTTTTTCCGACCACAGCTATACGGCTTTTGACCTGTCCTACTGTATGAAGCTGGAGCAGGTTCCCACTTACCGGCAGACCATTCTGGAATTGCGGGAGAAGTATAGGGATCAGATCGAAATTCTCATGGGACTGGAACTGGACGGGTATTCCGATATTCCGGAAGAAAAGTACGATTATCTGATCGGCTCCGTTCACTACATCCGCACCGATGACGGTCTGTACCACCCGGTGGACTCCAATCCCGAGGGCATGATCCGCATGACGGAAAAATACTTCGGCGGCGACTACAACGCCATGGCTGTAAAATACCTGCAGGACAGTGTGCAGTGCGCTATTGATCACCGCCCGGACTTCATCGGCCACTTTGATCTGGCGGTAAAATACAATTTTGTGGACGAAACCGATCCCGTATACCGGAAGGTACTGCTGGAATCCGTGGCTGCTGTTCTGGAAGTATGCCCAATCTTTGAGATCAACACCGGTGCCATTGCCAGAGGGTATCGGAAGGATCCCTACCCGGCGGACTTTGCCATGCGGTACATCCATGAACACGGCGGAAAATTCGTGCTCAACTCCGACTGTCACGATGCCCGGTATCTGGATTGCCACTACGCCGAATCGGTAGAGCTGGCAAAAGCCTGCGGCGTAAAAAGCCTTGTAAGACTGACGAAAAACGGCTGGATCGAAGAAGGTATCTGATCTGGCATATTCTGAATATATGGAGGAAATCCCCATGGATCTGCAGCTGTATACAATCATGCCGCTGGATACGGAGCATCTGGAAGAGATCTGCCAGGACATCCGTTACCAGTACGAAAACGGTACCGCCACCTGCGCTCTGTTCAAGATGACGCTGGTACCGGAAGGCAATCCCCCGGTGGACAAGGTGGGCGTGCTGTGCAAAAAGTATGACCTGTTCCGGGACAGACTCAGGGAAATGGGTCTTGGCTCCGGTGTACTGGTACAGGCTACCATCGGTCACGGATGGGTACTGAGCGAAATGTTCCCGTTCCAGCCCTTCACCGCACTGGATTCCGGACACCAGCCCCAGATCGTCTGCCCCATGGACGAAGGATTCCGGGACTATGTGGAACACGTTTTTGCCGTGATCGCCGCCCATGAACCGGACACCATCATGCTGGACGACGACTTCCGGCTCATGTCCGCAAGAGAAGGATGCGGCTGCGGCTGTCCGCTCCATCTGGCAGAGTTCAACCGCCCTGCCGGAACCGGATTCACAAGAGAGGAACTGAACCGTGAGCTGCGCAGAAACGATGCGGAAGGCGACCGGTACAACGAAATCATGATCCGGATCCAGAAAGCCGCTCTGATTGACTGCGCCAGACGGATGCGTGCCGGTATTGACTCTGTGAATCCCGCACTGCCCGGTTCTTTCTGCTGTGTAGGCAACAACGTGGAATGCGCTGTGGAGATCGCTGAAATCATGGCGGGCAAAGGCAATCCCACCGTGGTGCGGATCAACAACGGGAACTACACCGCTGCCGGCGCCCGGTTCTTCAGCAATGTATTCCTCCGTGCCGCCCAGTCCATTGCCAAGCTGGAAGGCAAAGTGGATGTGATTCTGGCGGAAACGGATACCTGTCCTCAGAACCGTTACAGTACCGGTGCCATGTCCCTGCATACCCACTTCACCGGCACACTGCTGGAAGGAGCAAAAGGTGCCAAGCACTGGATCACCCGCCTTGCCGCTTTTGAACCGGAGTCCGGTATGGCCTATCGTCGGATTCTGGGCAAATATGCCGGTTTCTATCGTACCATAACGGATCTGCTGCCCTCTCTGACCTGGCGGGGCTGCCGGATCCCCACCACCGATACGCCCTGCTTTGACTACCGCAAAAACAACAGCGGTACCAACGGCTGGAGCGAGTGTGTTCTGGAACGTTTGGGACTGCCCATGTACTTCTCCCCGAAGCCGGGCGGAATCGTCTGTCTGGAAGGCTCCGTGGATAGTGCTTTCGATAACGATACCATTGCGGAAATGCTGACCGGTCCTGTATTTCTGGCATCCGATGCGGCACGCCGCCTGATCGACCGGGGATTCGGCGATCTTCTGGGCGTGGATGTACGGGAATGGAAGGGTTCTCAGCCCAGCCGGGAACTCCTGCCCTTCCGGAACAATCCTGCCAATGTGCAGGTCAGATACAAGGAACTGGTTCCCCTGTCTGCGGATGTTGTGGAAAACTCCACGGTTATCCATACGGTAGACGGCGTACAGATGGAGCGGCTCTTCCCCGGCACCACCATTTACAAAAACAAAAACGGCGGTACGGCATTCACCTTCTGCGGCACGCCCAGAACCAACTACAGTCTGACGGAAGCCTTCAGTTTCCTGAACTATTCCAGAAAACAGCAGCTGATCGGCATGATGAAAATGGCGGGAGAGCTGCCGGTATACTATCCGGAAGATGCGGAAGTATATCTCAGAGCCGCAGATATGCCGGACGGACGATTGTTCTGTGCGGTATTCAACATCGGACTGGATCCCATTGATGCGCTGACACTGGCGGCAGACAGACCGGTTGCAAAAATCGAAAAGCTCCTGCCGGACGGTTCCTTCCGGGAAATCGCCTTTACGGAAGAAAACGGCATTCTGACACTGGATACACACGCCGGTGTTCTGGATCCCGTGGTTCTGATCCTGTCCTGAAAGGAGAACGTCATGGAATTTACCTTTCCGAAAGATATTTTCTCCGGTTCCTATAAAACCGGACACTGTCAGGGAATTGCCGTGGATCCGGACAGAGGCTATGTATACTACTCTTTTACCACGGCAATCGTCAAAACCGATCTGGACGGTCGTTTGATCGGCAGTGCTTATGGTCTGCTCGGTCATCTGGGATGCATTGCGTACAGCAAAACCGACAATCGGGTCTACGGTTCTCTGGAATACAAAAATGACGCCATCGGACGGGGGATCCTCCGTGCCAACGGGCAGGAAAGCATTGAAGATGCCTTCTATATTGCCGTCATCGACTGTGAAAAACTGGATCGTCCCGACATGGATGCTGTGACAGACGGGGTTATGACCGCCGTATATCTGCGGGATGTGGTGGAAGATTACCACGCCTTCGTCATGACTGACGGCAGGGAAACGGAACACCGGTACGGCTGCAGCGGTATTGACGGGCTGACCATCGCTCCTGTGCCCGGTTCCGGCAGTACTGCGGATCATGTGATGGTAGCTTACGGGATCTACAACGATGTGAACCGGAATGACAACGACCATCAGGTGATACTGTCCTACCCGTTGGATTCGCTGGATGTATATGCAAAGCCCCTTTCTCAGGATAAAATGCACACGAGCGGTCCGGATGCACCGGAAGCAAAATACTTTGTCTTCACCGGCAATACCAACTGGGGTATCCAGAATCTGGAATATGATGCATATACCGGCAATATTTTCGCCTGTGTGTATCCCGGAAAAAAAGAAAAATACCCCAACCCGCCCATGTTTGTCATTGACGGACACAAGCCTGCCGAAAAACAGAAGCTGACCGGGTTGGAGGAGGAAGGTCTTGTACTCTCTCTGGAAGAAACCACCGGTACAGACGGACTGCCTTTCGGCTACGGCTCCACCGGTATCTGCTCCTTCGGCAACGGGTATTTCGCCGTTTCCCATGACGGACACACAGAAGAGGGACACCACACCCATGTACGGCTTTACAGACTGGAAGACAACCGGTTTGTGATAATGGAATAAACAACAGAAAGGATATACGACTATGAAAAAAGTACGGATCGGCGTATTCGGCGCAGGACGGGGCATGACCATGGTGCACGAGATCATCGGTGACCCCCTGGCAGAACTGGTTGCCGTATGCGACAAATACAAACCTCTGCTGGACAACTGCCGCAGAGAAGCGGAAGCAGCAGGTCTGACCAACATCACCTACTACGAACGCTTTGACGATTTCTTCAATCACGACATGGATGCGGTTGTGCTGGCCAACTACGCCAACGAACACGTGCCCTTCGGCATCCGCCTGATGGAAAGCGGCAGACACATCATGACCGAATGTCTCACCTGTTCCACCATGAAGGAAGCGGTGGAACTGATCGAAGCGGTGGAAAGAACCGGCGTGACCTACACCTATGCGGAAAACTACTGCTACACCCCCGTTCGCTGGGAAATGCGGCAGCGGTACCGCCGTGGGGACATTGGGGAGCTGATGTATGCGGAAGGGGAATACCTCCACGACTGTTCTTCCATCTGGCCCCAGATCACCTACGGGGAAAGAAATCACTGGCGGAATCTCATGTCCTCCACCTTCTACTGCACCCACTCCATCGGTCCCATTCTGTACATGACCGGACTCCGTCCCGTACAGGTAACAGCTTATGAAACGCCCAATATGCCCTTCATGCGCAATCTGGGTACCGGCTCCGGCACGCTGGGGATGGAAGTCATCACCCTGAGTAACGGCGCCTTCATGAAGAGCCTCCACTTCGGTATCAAGCACTACCGCGGTTCCAACTATCAGCTGAACGGGGATCTGGGCGCTCTGCAGGATATGGGTGACGGCACCATCGGCGTGTACATGGAAGAAGGTCCCGGTCAAAACGGCTGCGGCAAGCATGAAAACTATGCACCCAGCGCCATCATTCCCGGCACAGAAAACTCCGGTCACGGCGGCGGCGACTACTTCACCACCCACTATTTCGTGCGCTCCATTCTGGGGGATCCCGTGGCAAGAGAACGTGCCATCAACGTATACGACGCTGTGGATATGTGCATTCCCGGTACACTGGGGTATGTTTCCATCGCACAGGGCAATGCGCCCATCAAGATCCCGAACCTGCGCAACAAGGAAGAAAGGGACGCATGGCGAAACGACACCCGCTGTTCCTTCCCTGCCATCGCGGGCGATCAGCTGATTCCCAACAACCTGTGGGGGGACGGCGAGATCGATGAATCCGTCTTTGACGAAGTCCGCAGAAGATGGGAAGCGGGCGAACCGGGCTGATTTTCAGTGAATACGATTACAGGCATGGATCTCCGGATTTCACGGGATCCATGCTTTTTTCGGTGGGCACAGTTTCCAATATTGACTTTGTCCTGTCTGTATGGTACAATAGACAAACATGAATCTGTACGGCAAGGAGGGGGACTTATGGGAAGAAAACTGACAGCAATTCTGCTGGGCTGCCTGCTTTTTTGTACCGGCTGTCACAGCGGGGCATGGCATCACCAGTCCGCTGTTCCCACCCTGTCTGCCGATCCGCCCACAGTGGGATGTACCGCCATTCCCGTTGAGGACGCCCCCTTCGGCACTGTCACCATGTCTTTTGTGGGCGATGTGATGCTGGCGTCCGAGCATTCCCTGGGCACATACGGCACCTTCAACGGTTTCGCCGCAAACACCGATCCATCCTATTATTTCAGCCGGATGCAGGAGATCTTTGCCTCCGACGACTGGACGGTAGCCAATGGCGAGAATGTTTTCACAGACGAAGTGAAAGAAATGGCGGTCAAAGACTATGATCCGGCATACTGGTACCGTTCCGACACCCAAAACGCACAGATCTACCGGGAAGGCAGTGTGGAAATTGTCTCCATGGCCAACAACCATGCCCTGGATTTCGGCTGGGTCGGCTACACAGACACCATCACCGCTCTGGATGACGCTGGTGTTACGCCTATCGGGGAAAAGGAATGGGTCATACTGGAAAAGGACGGCTTCCGGATCGGTCTGCTGTGCTGTTCCCTGTACAGCAATTATTATCTGACCGGCATACTGGAATGGCTGGAAAGTGCCGTGACGGAAACGGATTTCCAGATCGTCTATTTCCATGGCGGTACGGAACGGGTTCACGAACCGGAGGACTGGAAGATCGCCGCCTGCCATGCCATGGTGGATGCCGGTGCGGATCTGGTTCTGGGGAATCACCCTCATGTGCTCCAACCCCGGGAAGTCTACAATGACGCAGAAATCGTCTATTCATTGGGCAATTTTCTCTTCGGCGGCAGCAGGAACTGTGAGAACGTCACCATGGTGTACCGACTCACCCTGGAAACCACCGAGGGGAAAATCACAAAGCGTACCTCCGAGATCATCCCCTGTTACTGCTATGACGAATTGTGGCAGCCCTGTCCCATGGAAGATCCCGAAAAGCGGCAGACCGTTCTGGATTTCATGGACGGCAAACGGGAACTGCCTTACTGACAACCGCATTACAGACCTCCTGCTGAAACACCGGCGGGAGGTTTTCTTATGCTGAAAAAAACAGCCCCGCTCCCACAGAAGCAAAGCTGTTTATGCGTGCCGAAACGGCATATTGTCTTATTTCTTCCTGCCCCATCCGGCTCTGCGAAGCTGTCCGGCTACATTCACCATCCGGAACAGGGAGGATATCAGCAGAACTCCCACCGCCAGCAGACCGGCAATAGAAGCGGTTTCCACTCCCTGCGCAAGGGAGAGCCCCGGTTCGTTCTGCAGAAGCAGTTCTACAGTATAGTACACCCCTGCTCCAGGCACCAGCGGCAAAAGGGCGATCACCAGATAGGAGAAAGCGGGAAATTTGCGTACTCTGGCCATGATCTCCGCATACAGGGATACGGAAGCCGCCGCCAGAAAATACGCAAACAATTTGGATACGCCAAACTCCTGCGTCCCCAGATACACAGCCCAGCCAAGACCGCCCCCCGCCATACAGACGAAGACTCCCGGCATACGGATATTGTAAAGCAGGCAGAAACCACCGCAGGCCAATGCACCCGCCAGTGCCTGCACCCAGATGGGATACGAAACGGGAAGACTGCTGCCGATAGAAATACTGTCCCACAAAAGCTGTGTCAGCCGCAGTGCCGTACCCGTACCCAGCAGCAGCGCCGCCGCCGTCAGAATCACCTGCACCAGCTTATTGACACCGGACAGTGTGTCGCCGTACAGAATGTCCCGCATACTGTCGGTAAAGGTCATTCCCGGCACCAGCAGCATCAGGGCACCGATGGCTGCAGCGTCCGCATACCGGATCAGAGTCAGATGTGTCAGGGTCTGACAGAATACAGCGATCATAAATGAGGCTGTAATGGTTTTGAAAAAGGCGTTTACCTGCAGTTTTGTCAGTACGCGCAGAAACCAGCCGGTCAGCATACCGCAAAGTCCTGCCAGAATGCTGTCGGTCAGAGTACCGCCGAAATGGAATGCGAAAGCACCGGCTGCCAGAAAATAGCCGAAATACAGCACCGATGTTTTGTAGAACACCAAAGTCCGCTTGGCATCCTGCAGAAGGGCATCCGCTTCGGCAAGAGACGGTTTTTCCGCACACAGCCGTCTTGCCAGACCATAGAACCGCTCGATCCCGTCGATGTCGGTACCGTGAGAACCGATCCGCCGCAGCCGGGTCATAGGCTCCATATCGTCCGGACAGACGGTGACAATCAGACACTGGGGTATGGCAAACACATCCCCCGGTACTCC
>JAFZET010000441.1 GCA_017560565.1 Clostridia bacterium
GCTCTCTGTCAGGGTGCGGACTATATTCTGCTGGACGAACCCTTTGCGGGAAACGATGTGTTTAACCGTGAGGACTTCTACAAAGTCCTGTTGGGTATTCTGGAACCCAATGAAACCGTGCTGTTGTCCACCCACTTGATTGAAGAAGTATCCGACTTCATCGGCAGAGCGATTCTGATCCGCAAGGGCAAAATTGTAGGTGACGCATCCATGTCTGAGCTGGAGGATTCCGGTCGTGACCTGATGGGCTATATCAAGGAAACCTACAACTATCGTGCTGACCGTGTCAGCAAGGCTTTGCATGATTTGACCGGCGAGGAGGGATAACCCATGCGGAAGGCAACGATCACAATGCTGCTGTTACTGTGTCTGTCCATTGGCGGCGTTTGCGTAGCTGCCGCAGGAGTCCATGCGCCCCATGATCAGGTGATGTTCACGGAGCAGACCTTTTATGGTGATAAACAAGCTGCCGAAGATCTGGAAGTGGTTGTTCGCAGTACCTATAACGAGCAGCTGTTTTGGGATACATCCTATTCTGCCGGAACATCTGCGGATACACAGACGCAGTTCGTATTTTCAGCGACCCCTGAGCCGCCGCCTGTGGAGCTGAATTTTCTGGGGCTGTATATACAAAAGGATGTTTTTTCGGGCGACTTTTTCAGTGATGCTGAGCCAAAGGTTGGCTTGGCGCAGGCCTATCAAGATCTGTTTGATGCAACCGCTCCGGGAGAAGAAAGACGGGCAGTCATACGGCTGAAAGAGTACATGGAGTATTATCCCTTGGACATCACGCTGGAGACACCCACCGGGGTGGCACGGTTTTATGGCATGGAAGAAACCGAGGAGGACGAGATTTATCCAAACAGCAGTCTGGATACCATGCGGCAGATGGCAGAATATTTTAAGATACCTGTTTTGGAAGATGAGTTCTATGAAATCGGTGTGGAAAAAGCAGCGGATGGAAACCTTTGGGGAACTTCCGGCGGTTCTGCTGACGGAGACAGCTTTGACTTTCAGGTGACTACGCTCTTCACGGATGATGCCTGCTATTTTACGTTTCCGATCCGCAGCTGGGAAGGGAAGATCATGGATACCAGCTTGCTGCCGGATGGATATGGTCTTTTCCGTATGGAATATCAGCCCTATCGTCTGGATGAAAGTGGACAGAAGATCTGTGATTTTGATATTGAGTCTCTGGATATGGTTTATGCGATGGATCCCAGCGTTTACTTTGAGGGACTGTATCTCAGCGAAGACGAGACGCAGATTTATCTGCTGACGCAAGAGGAGACAGTGTTGTATCTCACCGTGATTGATGCCGCATCTATGACCACCGTACAGGAACTGGAAATCACAGACTTTGGCGAAGAACGTGGCGGCATTCACAAGGTTCATCAAAAGGAAGCGTATTGGGTGCTTTGGCTGACCGGCGGCAAGCTGGCTGTTTTGGACAGAACTCCGGATGGGCAGTTTGTGCTGAGATTTTGCGCACCCTATGACAATCCCGAGATCGAAGAATACTCCATGAGTATGTGCTCTGAAGTGGATTGGAACGGGGAGCGGCTTGCCGTGGTGGATATATTCGATTTGGAATATCTCGATGAAGAGATGCAGCACTATCGCAGATGCAGATCCTGTGGTTTCTGGCTCTTGGTGTACGATGATACCGGAGAAATGCTGTATGCAGGGCGGTATGACAGC
>JAFZET010000442.1 GCA_017560565.1 Clostridia bacterium
CGGGAACTATCCCAGTACCAGCTGGGAGAACTGGTGGGGGTGACAAACAGAGCCGTATCCAAATGGGAAACGGGTTCCGCAAAGCCAAAAACCACATTGCTTCTGCGGCTTGACTGAATTTACAAAAGCAGAGTGTTCCTGGGATCTGCCGGAAAAAAAGTGCCGCTGCGGACAGAAATACAATAGAGAGGGGACCGGCTCCCCTGCGATCTGTACTGGCAGCAGGCGGCTTTTCATCCCGTTTCCCGGGTGCGTCCGCAGTTTATGGATAAAGCGGAAGAACTGCTGCAAACAGCTTTTTCCGGATATAATGTTCATCCGGCAGAACAAAAGAAGAGTAACCGGAGAACATAGCAGACTGCATAAAAATGATCGGTCTGCTGCACACCCCGCAGGAATGGCATGAGAAATGCCTGTATCTCCGGGAAAACCATGGATTGACTCTGCAGGAGAATATGTGGAATATATGGTACGCCCGGAATATGCCGGATGTATTGCAGTGGTTAGAAGGACAAAAATAATCACAACTTTTTGGAAAGAACAGGGAACTTCCGGCAGTTTCCATCGTCCAATACATAACACCGAAAACTACCCCGGAGACAGTATGAAAAACCACAGATTCCCCCTGTTCAGAACCGTATCAGCCCTGTTTGCCGCCATTGCCGCCATCGGCTTTTGCGGTATCATGGCTTTCTATATCCTCATTGTGGCGGGTGCTTCCGAAAAGCTGCAGACTATGTGGGTCTGTACCGCCATGACCACCATGGATCACAAATACCTTGCTACCCTGTTTATCCCGGAGGATACCATCAACGCTATCATGGACGCCAACCGGGTGGACGACTCCAAACACGATTCCATTATTCTGAATTTCAGCAAGCAGGAAAAACCCGCCGACACTCCCGCCCAGCCAACGCCTTCCGATCCCTCAAAAGGGGAGGATACACCGCAGACAAATACGCCCGCCGCACCTGCCAAAAATGATTACATATCCGAGGGCTATACAGAATTGGAAGGCGGCGTGTACCTGAAAGCGGTCAGCGGAAGCGGCTGGAAGGGGTATGTCATGCTCATCGAGGATCCCATGCGTGTGAAGCTGGTGGATACCTCCAAGCAGTATACCTGCGGCGAAAATGTTATGACCATGGTTGAAAACAGCGGCGCTGTAGCCGGAATCAACGGAGGCGGTTTCCAGGACGGCATCAACTATGACTCCAACGGCGGTATGCCCGCAGGTCTGCTGATCGAAGACAGACAGCTGATCTACCCCTATCAGTCGGATAATACCACCATCTACAATATGATCGGCATCAATGAAAACGGAGCACTGGTACTCCGGCACTGTACCTCCCAGTGGGCACTGAACAACGGGATTGTCAGTGCCGTAACCTTCCAGCCGTTCCTTGTGGTCAACGGAGAGGGGCTTATCAAAAACGGAACCGGCGGATGGGGCATCGCCCCCCGTACAGCCATCGGGCAGAGAGAAACCGGCGAGATCCTGTTCCTGGTGGTGGACGGACGACAGGTGGACTGGAGCATCGGCTGTGACCTGGACGTTCTGCAGGAAATCATGCTGGCGGAAAAAGCCTTCAACGCAGCCATGCTGGACGGCGGAAGCTCCACGGCTATGGTACACGGCAGTACCTACATCAACCGCCCAAGCCTGGGACACGAGCGCTGGATCAACAATGCCTTTGTGGTCATGCCGGAATAAAACGAAAATAGCTGCTTCCAAGGCGGCTGTTTTTCTATGCGGAATCTGTGTATGGAATTGACAACCGGAAAAGTCTATGGTATACTGTAGCCGAATCACAACACTCGGAAAGGAATTTCTTCATGTATACTGTCAAGAAAACCGAAGGAATCGTGTATGATGCCCGTTATCCTAAAGACTGCCTGATCGATCTGTGGATGCCGGAAACCGACTCTCCCGTGCCGCTCTTCCTCTATTTCCATGGTGGAGGGCTGGAGGCAGGGAAGCGTACCGATGCGCCTCTGATGGATATGGTTACCCATTGGGGGATCGCCGTGGCTACTGCGGATTACCGGATGTACCCGGGTGCAAAGTATCCGGAATTTCTGGAAGATGCTGCCGCCTGTGTGCGGTTTATGAAGGAGTATAAGGAGGCGGCGTTCAGCGGTATCTTTGTGGGTGGTTCCTCTGCAGGGGGATACATCTCTATGATGCTGTGCTTTGCTCCTCAGTTCCTTGCCGCTGTCGGTATGAAGCCCACGGATATTGCGGGGTATGTTCATGATGCCGGACAGCCTACCGTGCATTTCAATGTGCTCAGAGAACGGGGTATGGATTCCCGGAGCATCCGTGTGGACGAAGCCTGCCCTATATACTATACCGACCATACACCGGATCCGGCAGACGTACCGCCTATGATCTTCTTCTATGCGGACAACGATATGCCATGCCGTCCCGAACAGACGGAAATGTTCTACGCCACCCTGAAATATCTCCGGTATCCTATGGACAGAATCCATATCAAACGCTTCGACGGCTTCAATCACTGCGGGTACAATTTCCAGAACAACACCGAAGGTTTCAATATTCTCTCTGCAGAATCGGCTGCATTCATCCTGAAATATTCCAAATAAAGAAAAAGCAGGGTGCACCCCAAAAACGGAGTGTATCCTGCTTTCTGTATCCGGTTGTATCTTATCTGTGGAGATAAGCGTAGATCTGTTCCTGAATTGCCTTTACCTGCTCGGCTTCCATGCCTTCGGGAATAAAGCTGTTGCCCCGGATGTCTGCATCAAACAGAACGGAGTACCATACCGCGCTGTTGATATACCGTCCAACGGGAATGCTCAGGTGGAAGCCATCACGATTCAGGCTTTCGCCGCCGTTTCTGTAATCGTAGCCAGGTACGTTTTCACGGAAATACTGAATTACATCCCCGGTGGGAATGAGCTTTGCATCCACCGCAATGGCGGCAGCAGCATAAGCGATCTTCAGCCGGTCATACATTTCTCTCTGGTCATTGTGGTAATGGGGGAATGCACCGTGGGTGCTGTCCCATTCATACGCCCAGGTTTCCTGCAGATACAGCTTGGCATCCGGCTGATATTCACGGAATACTTTGCACAGATCCACCACAAAGGGGAAATAGGTTTCCGGTCTGCCGGAGTAGTGGCTTGCCTGCTGTGTGGTTACGATGTCGTAGGTGCCGTCTTCCAGCATTTCCTTGATGGTGACTTCACTTCTTGCCCATTTGCCGTTGATCTCCAGAGAATAATGGGGATCGTTTTCGGACCAGTACTGCCAGTGACGGTGCAGTTCACAGCCGCCAACTACCAGATTGACGGTTTCCCATTCGATGCCGTCCGCTGCCGCAATGTCATGGCAGAACATCAGCGCATCCTGGGAAAAGCTGTTGCCCACAGAAAGGGAACGATATTTTTTCATAAGTATTCTCCTGTTTGAAAATGGAGCCGGTCAGCGGTGAAAATATGCGTAAACCAGTTCCTTCAGTTTTGTAAGCAGTTCTGTATCCTCCGCTCCGGCTGGTACATACGTGTTTTTCCGTACATCCGCACCGAAAAGCACGGTATACCATACCAGACTGTTCAGATACCGTCCGTAGGGGTGGCTCAGATGGAAACCGTCTTCATAGTTCAGCGTCATGCCGCCTGTACGGGTGTCAAATCCCGGCACATGATCCCGGATGTGCTGAATCACATCTCCCACCGGAATCAGCTCTGCACCGATGGAGGCAGCCGCTGCCGTATAGGCTTCCCGGATACGGGAATACATGAAGTGCTGATCCTTGCCGTAATCTGCAAAATAGTGGTACTGGCAAGCCCAGTCGTAAGCCCAGGTTTCCTGCATATACAGCTTTGCCGCAGGCTGGAATTTCTGCACCGCTCCGGCAAGATCGGTCAGATACGGCTGATAGGATTCGGGTTTTCCGGAGAGGTGGCTCCCCTGCTGGAAAGTGATGATGTCATACTTTCCGTCAAGGAGCACTTCTCTCAGGGTGACGCCTGTGCGTTCTACCTTACCGTTATGTTCATAATCGTAATCCGGAATATCCTCCGTGAAAGATTTCCAGTGCCGTTCCAGCGTACAGCCGCCGATATCCATATTGACGGTTTCCCATTCTATACCATCGGCAGCAGCAATGGCGTGGGCGTGTTCCAGTGCGTCCTCGGAAAAGCTGTTGCCTATGGAAAGGGAACGAAGTGTCTTTTTCATAAGTATTTACCTTTAGTTTGCGGTGTAGATATCGATCAGTTCCTGCAGACGGGTCTGTGCGCCGGGCAGCAGGGTTGCAAAGGTAGAGGCGGTTACGTCAGTACCCTTGGTGATGGAGTCGGCGATGGGCTGGAAGGTGATGGTCTTCAGGAAAGAATCGGAACCGAAGCCCAGTTCGTAAGCAAATTCAAAAGGAGCGGAAATACCGGCAACCACGATATCCAGCATCTGTGCGGTGTAAGCGTCCTGTGCGTACTTGGACTTCAGAGCCACTTCATAGTAGCCTTCCAGCAGATATTCGTGCGCGTGGGTGGACAGCACCTGAATAACAGCGCTGACAGCGGTAGCAGCTTCACCGACAGTGGTGACCGGTACAGCACCCATTTCAGCAGTGTCATGTACCAGAGTGCGGTGCATTTCCTGGCTGTCATCCATCTTGGGGTAGGGAATCACGCCCATACCGTCAAAGTCACGGATGGAAGCCTGTTCCATATCGCCGACTTTCTGGAAGAATGTCAGCATAGCCTGACCGTCAACAAACTTCTTAAGGCTGTCCGCAACGGTGGAAGTCCGGTACATACCGATACTGGTGTCGGTGGCGATCAGCAGTTCGGCCATCTTGCTCAGACCTTCCTGGCTGCTTTCATTGATGTAGGGCAGACCCTTGTCATCGAAGGAAACAACCTTGCAGTCGGTGGAGTAATGGAACGCATAATAGGGGTACGCCCAGCCCTTGGAGTGACCGGTCAGACCGTAGCGGTCGGTATCATCGGGTGTACCGTCACCATTGGTATCCTGATAGGCTTCGGTGATCATTTCGTTCATCTTGGACATGGTCCAGCCGCCGTCCAGCACCAGATTGTAAACATAATCGGAATCGCCGTACAGCTCGGTAACAATGTTCTTGTTCAGATACAGAACATGAGCAGCACGCATGGTGTCGATGAAATAGTCGCCGGTGATGATGAACCGCTTGTCGCCTACGGACAGCTGCTGCATGTATTCGCTGTAGTATACATCGGAATCCAGATCAAAATAGTATTCACCGAAATTGGACTTGTCAGCCAGATTCAGCAGATATCCCTTCAGACCGCAGTTCAGAAGCCCCAGCTGGTCGTTTACATAATAGTCAACGGCAGCATCGCCGGACATTACAAGGCTTTCGATGTGGGGACGAACCTGGTCAAAGTTCAGATCCAGTGCTTCATGTTCCAGCTTGACATTCAGCATTTCTTCCACTTCCATATTCCGCTGGAAGACGCTGTCCTGTACGCTTTCGCCGGTCATTTCGTCGGGACCCGCGATGTAGGGATAGGAGGTGGGCATCCCGCCGCCGTTTTCGGAGATGTTGGAGCTGACAGAAATATTTACCGTCCGACCGCCCAGATCAATACTGCGGTATGCGGCGAAAAGATCTTCTTCGGCAGTTTCGGTACCTGCCTGTTCCCCCTGTACAGTAGAGGTGGTTTCTGTGGTAGTTTCACCGCCGCCGCAGGAAACCAGAGCGGAAGTTACCATGAGTGCAGCCAGCAGCATGGCAAGAACATTGCGTTTCATAAAATCCTCCAGATTATATAAATGATGAGAAACAGAATCCCTTCCGGGAAAATATATGCTGTTTCCATTATAACACGATTTTGGGTATTTGTAAATTGCCTGTCGAAAAAGAAATCAGAATTTCTATAAAAAAGCAAAAAAAATCCCGCCTCCGGAAAAGAGACGGGATCGGAAAACGTGTTTATCTGCCTGCGATTCTGTGTACGATGGCGTTCATTTCGTCCATCTTGGCTTCCATATCGGCAACCAGCTTGAACTGGGTACGGCATCTGTCCAGATTGTGTTCCGGATACTTGGTCTTGAAGTAGGTGTCGCCGTTGATATAGTCTGCCAGGAAACGGGAGCCGCATTCCAGGGTCATCAGCTTGATGGAGAAGGCCAGCAGTTCCAGTTCCTTGTCGGTGATGGAAACCAGTTCTTCCAGGAAACCCTTGGTGAAGACTTCGAAGTTTTCCATAACAAACCAGATCTTGGACAGATCGGGTTCGTCTTCCGCACCGCTGGAACCGCCGAAACGGAGAGCATCGCCGTAGTCATACAGCAGGGAACCGGGCATAACGGTGTCAAGGTCGATTACACAAACGCCTTCGCCGGTTTTTTCGTCCAGCAGAACATTGTTCAGCTTGGTGTCGTTGTGGGTAACGCGCAGCGGGATTTCACCGGCGGCAATGGCGTCTACC
>JAFZET010000443.1 GCA_017560565.1 Clostridia bacterium
ACAACCATGTAAGTTCAAGTCAACGCAGTTATTCAGCCAAGCGTTTTCAGCCATGTAACTCCACGTCACCGCACCCAAACGCTGCCAAGCCTGGATGAGAGGGGAGGGTGGGAGGTCTCGGAGGGTAGGGAGGGGGAGATGGAGTGGCGCCTGAACACCAATCTCTCCCCCTCCCTATCCTCTGAGTCCCGTCCGGAAGGACACCCCCCCGCTTTGGTCAAAGCAACTCCTCACCTCTGCAAGCAAAAATCAAAAAAAACAATAACGCCCCCCACGTTTCACGTGAAACAAAAGAAGCCGCCGCAGGCTCCCCCTCGTTTCACGTGAAACATTTTTTATGGTTTTGTGAATTTCCCCATGCGCCCATTGACAAAACCAAAGAGACAAAGTATAATATAGATGTACAACTATGTATCGGGAGGTGGAAAAATGGTTCGGTATACAATAGCCTTTGCCAACCAGAAAGGCGGCGTAGGCAAAACAACTTCCTGCATCAACACGGCGGCGGCTGTGGCTGCAAAGGGATACCGGGTGCTGCTGGTGGACTGCGACCCCCAGGGGAATACCACATCGGGACTGGGCATATCCAAAAAGGAAGTAAAATATACCACCTACGAGGGTCTGCTGGGCGAAGCATCTCCCAGGGACTGCGTGATCCCCACAGCAGTGGAGAACCTGTTTCTGGTGCCCTCCAATATCCAGCTGGCCGGTGCGGAGTTTGACCTGATCGATATGGAAAAACGGGAAGCCCGGATGCGCCGTTTCCTGAACGACCTTGGCGAGGACTATGACTTCGCCATGATCGACTGCCCGCCCTCCCTGAGTATGCTCACCGTCAATGCCCTCAGTGCAGCGGACGGTGTCATCATTCCCATGCAGTGCGAATACTATGCACTGGAGGGTCTGACCCAGCTGATGCTGACCATCCGGAAGGTGAAACAGCTGTACAATCCCGGTCTGACGGTGCTGGGAATCCTGATCACCATGTACAACGGCAGACTGAATCTGTCTGTGCAGGTGTTGGAGGAAATCAAAAAATATTACGCAGATAAGCTCTTCCCGGAACCCATCCCCAGAAGCGTCAAGCTCACGGAAGCCCCCAGCTACGGCATGCCCGCTGTGCAGTATGATAAGTACAACAAGGGTACCCAGGCATACATCCGGGCGGCGGAAGAGATTCTGAAAAGAACCGGCATGGCTGCAGGTCGTGTGTAATGATGGGTGAGAAAAACACTGTACAGCAGCATTCTGTACCTCTTCTGATGCTTTGCAATTTCTATATTCAGTGGCACATAGAATTGCAGAACTTATATCCAGTAAAAAACCTACTTAAAATCTTTTGCTTACTCAGCTTGGCTGAGTGGGGCTTTACTTTCAAAAAAGCCGTGTCCCCCCTCTACTGACGTTGTGCAGTCAACTAACCCCTTCCAGGAAAAAGGAGCTTCATTATGGCGAAACCAAAAGGTCTGGGCCGTGGTCTGGACGCAATATTTGATGACAATACCTTCGGCGAAGAAGCGGCGGAAGGGGTAAAGACGATCCGTATTTCGTCCATTGATCCCAAAGCCGACCAGCCGAGAAAGAAATTTGAACCGGAGGCACTGGCACAGCTGGCGGACTCCATTGCGGCAAACGGCGTGCTGCAGCCCATTCTGGTGAGACAGAACGGAGAGCGGTACGAGATCATTGCCGGGGAAAGACGGTTCCGGGGCGCCAAGCTGGCGGGACTGTCGGAAATCCCCGCTCTGGTGCTGGAAGCCGACGATCTGGCCGCTGCACGGTTCGCCCTGATCGAAAACCTCCAGAGAGAAGACCTGAACCCCTACGAAGAAGCCGTGGCGTATGACCGCCTCATGCAGGAATTCGGACTGAGCCAGGAAGAGATCGCCGGACAGCTGGGCAAATCCCGGTCTGCGGTGGCAAATGCCCTGCGCCTTCTGGATCTGCCGGAGGAAGTGGTGAAAATGCTGGTGGAAGGGGTCATGACCGCCGGACACGGGCGCACCCTGCTGGGGCTGAAGGACAGAAACCAGATCGTGCCCCTGGCAAAACGGTGCGTCAGCCGGAACCTGTCCGTCCGGGAAATGGAGCAGGTGGTCAAGCAGGCCAACCGCATCTACGCCGCCGAGCAGCTGGCACTGGAAAAAGCCGTGGACACCGCCGGGGAAACCGAGGTGCAGGTGGACTACTTCGCCTCTCTGGAAAACCGGTTCACTTCCGTGACGGGCAGACAGTGCAAGATCACCGAAACCCGCAACAAAAAGATTTTTCAGGTGGAATACCGGGACAACGAGGATCTGGAAACCCTGCTGAAGCATCTGGCAGGCTCGGATTTCCTTGACAATTATTGAGTCACCCCAAAAATAAGCAAGAGGTGAAATCATGTTCGCAAAACTGTATTATTATCAGAACTTCACCATTCCGTCCGGCTTCGATTCCCTGGATGTGATGGTGTGGGGGATGTACATAGGCATCATGCTGGGGGTCATCTTCTCCACAGTGGACAAAGTCTTCTGCCGGAAGATGATAAACGGACTGCTTGCCGGAGGGGCTGTAACGCCGGAAACCGCACTGCCTCTGAACAAAATGGATATTGGGGGCAAATGGTATCTCCGATGGGCACTGCGGGAAGGCAAGCCCCTGCGGAAAATGCTGGCAATGGCGGAAGGTACCGACAGCAGAACCAAAGCCGGGGATGTTCTCTTCTATCTGCCGGAAGAAAAGAAATTCGCCGCAGAAAACCGGTACGATCCCGGTCATCGTCCGTTCATGAGCCTGTTTTTGATCGGCATTCTCCTGCTGGCAGCGGTGTTCTTCGTACTGTTCATGGTACCGGAACTGCTGACCATGCTGGACAATCTGGTGGGCTTCATGAAATACGGCGAATGACCGGCGCACGGCATACCAAATCAAACAAGCGGAAAAGGAATGATTACCATGCAGAATACCAATACACGCTCCCGCAGAAAACGGAAGACCCACCGCCGCCACCGCAGCTTCGGTGCAGTGATGTTTACCATCATTCTGTGTGCGGCACTGTGCCTGGGCGGGATTTTTGCTTTCATCTATTTTGCCGGCGTCCGGTATATTACCGTTAAGGTGTCCGAGGAAGTATATGTGAAATTCTTGGGTACAGTGGACGAGGAAGGCAACCCCCACAAGGGACGGATCATTTACTCCGACGGCATCTCCGCTGAGGTGAATCTGGACAGAAAGCAGATCACCTACTCCAATGGGGACATTTACGAAGGCGAACTGAGCAGCAATCTGCTGAAAGAGGGCGAAGGAAAGATCCTGTACGCCAACGGTGACCTGTACGAAGGCACCTTCACCCACGATATAATCGACGGACAGGGGATCTACACCTACGTGAACGGGGATGTGTACGAAGGTACCTTTGTGACCGGCGTCAAGGACGGTACAGGGGTCTACACCTTCGCAGACGGCTCCGTGTACAGCGGCGGCTTTGTGGATGACAAAAAGCACGGCGCAGGAGAATACCGGTACGCCAGCGGCGATGTGTTCATCGGTACGTATAACCATGACCTGAAAGACGGGTACGGCACGTATACATGGGCAAACGGAGACGCCTACGAGGGAGACTTTTCGGCAGACCAGCGCAGCGGCTACGGGATCTACACCTGGGCAAACGGCGAAAAGTACGAAGGTGAGTTCCAAAACAACCTGATGAGCGGCGCCGGGGTCTACAGCTGGCCCAGTGGTCGTGAATATTCCGGCTACTTTGACAACGGCGTGATCGTCAGAGGCACCAGAGCGGAATAAAACCAACCGAATACGGGACAGAGCTTCATGGATTCGTGAGGCTCTGTTTTTTTGCGCCTATTTCCGCCGCCATTGCTCACCACCGATTGGCAGAAAGCTATAGAATCAGACCCACCGGACACCATTCCCCGGTATTGCCGACCATTCTCCGGTTTTCCCCGGCAGAAGCGGAAAGAAAACAGCAGACCATATACGGCAGGATCTGCGCAGCGGATGTGGTAAGATATGGCCACAGGAAATCCTTCCGCTGCTCCACTGCAAAGGCGGGACACGGTATGTCTCTGGGACGTGCAGCCATGGACGGAGGAAGCGGTTTCCGCAGCACTATTTCATTAGCTGATTGCAAACTCTGAACAAGTGCGGAATCATGCACAGGAAGTCGGTGTTCCTTACAGGAAACCGAGGTTCCCCTTTCATGAGAGTGCTGCAATCGGCTGAATGTTTCATCATCCGAAGGAGGTACATAATGGAAAAGGGCAAAAGAAGACTGGAACTGCGGCGCATCTTCGAGAACCGGGAAAAGCTGTGGCGTCTGGCTGGGCTGTTTCTGGCCGGACTGGTGCTGGCAGGAGGGAAAGCCTTTGCCGGGGGCTATCCTCTGGGGCTGGCGGCTCTGGGAGCGGCAGGAGGATTGTTTGCGGCAGCGGCGGTGTTCCTCGGAACGCTGATCGGAAGTGCAGACATAGGCGGCATCTTTCCGCTGGCGGCGGCGGGACTCTTTGTTCTACGGGGGGCAATATCCCTGTGGATCGCGGGGGACAGAGGTGCCGTATTTCCCGCAGGGGGGGACAGTTGCAAGGCGTCCAAACGGAAAAGCCCGATATTACGATATACGAGGGCATCCGGCTGGGTGCAGAAAGAGGCAGATACCGATCAGGGAATTCCCCGGCGGCGGAAACGGGAACCGGACAGCGTTCTGCCGGGCAGGGTGCGGACAGCACAGCGGCGGGACAGAAAAGAGCAGGTGTCCGCTGAGACTCTGCTGGCATGGGCGGAAAAGAGCCTTTTTGAGGAACACATTTCTCTGCGGATGGCGTTTACGGCTCTGGCGGCTTTCGGTACCGGTGCCTGGGCGATTGTGAACGGCGGCTTTCTTTCCTACGATCTGTGGGGTGCGGTGCTGTGTACCCTGCTCTCCCCTGTGATTACATATATTTTCTATGCGGCCACCGACCGGCGTATGAGAACCTCCGCTTTCCGGGAGGCGGGGATCCTGGGTTCGCTGGCGCTTCTGACAAGGAGCCTGTCCGGGGTGGTGATCCCCCTGCTGGGACTGAATCTGGGGGAAGGAGCGGCTCTGGCGGCGGCGGTACTGGCAGGGGGTTCCTACGGCGGCAGTGCCGGTGGTCTGGTGGGGCTGTCCTGCGGTCTGTTTCTGGAACCCCTGTACGCACCGGCGTATGCGCTGGCAGGACTGGTGACGGGCTGGTTTTCCACCTCCTACAGCGGAGCGGTCTTTGCCCTGGGCAAGGGAGGCAGCCGATCTCTGGGGATGCTTGCCGGTATGACGGCTGTACTGATCTGGTGCATTTGCAGCGGCGGGTACAGCGGTCTGGCGCACAGCATTCCGGAGGTGCTGGTGGTGTCGGCAGTGGTACTTCCCTTTTACGCTTATGACCGGCTGAAACTGCCCCCCCACTGGTGCGGTGTACTGCCGGACACGGGACGGAGCGAGCGGACTGCCGTAGCGGAAATGGTGATGGCTGGTCGTGAGAAAAAACTGACGGCACTGGGCGACGGTATGCGTTCCATGGGAGAAATGCTGGGGGGCGTGTCGGAAAAACTGGCACGTCCAGGTATCCGGGAAATGCGGGATCTGGCGGAGCGGTGTTTTGAGGGCTACTGTGACCGGTGCGCCCAGCAGAGTCTGTGCCGTGAGCAGGAGTTTTCCCGGTGGCAGGGGATGCTGGGAAAGTTGGGACAGGCTCTGACGGAAGAAGGCGGCGTCAGCGGAAGTGACATTCCTCCGCAGATGGGCAGCCGGTGTGGTGTCATGGGACGGATCCTGGACGACATCAACCATGCGGCGGCTCTGCGGATCGGGGAGCGGCGCAGCGGAGACAGGCTTCGTGTGGCAGCGGAGGATTACACCCATATAGGACGGCTGCTTGCGGAATCTGCACGGTTGGAGGAAGAAGCGGGAACCCCTGACCGGGAGCTGACCGCCCGTCTGGAACGGATTCTGGCATCCGGTGACTTTTCGGCGGGTTCGGTGTCCGTGTATGGTTCCCGGCACAAGCGGATCTTTGTCCACGATATTGACCTGAGCGGCACACGGATGGGAGGGGAGGAGATCGCCGCTCTGTTTGCATCCGTGGTGGGGATGCCCCTGTCGGTGCCGGAATTCACCCTGAACGGTGCGGTTCTGTCCATGGAAATGCACACACGGGACAGCTGCCGGTGTGAATGGGGGAAATGTGCCCGTGCGGCCTCTTCACTGGGTGGCGATATGGGGAAAAGGCGAGAGTTTTCCACAGGTTCCGTTTCGGAGGAAGAACAGGCAGTTCCCTCCGGGGATACCGTGACGGTTTTTACAGGAGACGGACGGCAGTATATGCTGATCTCGGATGGCATGGGAACGGGCAGAATGGCTGCGCTGACCTCCGGCATGGCGGCGGTGTTTCTGGAACGGATGCTGATGGCGGGGGCGGGGTTGGAAACGGCGCTGAAAATGCTGAACAATGTGATCCGGGCTGGCTGTGACGAGTGCGCGGCTACGGTGGATTTGTGCGAAATCGACATGGTAACGCTGGAAGCACGGTTTGTCAAAAGTGGAGCGGCGCCATCCTTCGTGATCAGGGGGGGAAGTCTGTTCCGGCTTCAGTCCAAGACGGTGCCTATCGGGATCCTCCGTGCGCTGGATGCGGAAATGATCCGGTTTACCGTGGAGCCGGGGGATGTGATCGTCATGCTGTCCGATGGGATCGCCCGGAGCTTTGAGGAATGCCCCTGGCTGCTGGATTTTATCTCTACAGATGAAGATGTACTAAGCGGAGATGTCCAGCGTGCAGCGGAAAAAATCGTGGAGCAGGCGGCGGCCAGAGGCGCAAGAGACGACATCACGGCTGGTGTCATGCGGGTGGTGCAGTAAGGCGATTCTGCCGGTACTTTGAAAAACAAAAAATCCCCACGGGAGTGAGGATGGGAAAGGAACAGATATGGAAACGATATATATGCCGCTGTGGGCAGCGATAGATATGCTGGAAAACGGAATCACGGATCAGCCGGATCTGCTGGATCGGAGGACAGATCCGCACACAAACGATCCAGATCCTCTCTGGTGTACAGAATGTTCAGGGCGGTCAGAAGGGCACCGGCGTTCATGCCTGCGGGAAAACCGATCTTCCGGCACAGGGCATCCCGCATCGATGACGCATTCTCTCCCCCCGTAAGACCGTGGAGGTAGAGATCGGTCTTGGTGATTTCCGTCGACTTTTCCACAGGTTTGCTTTTTGCCGGATCTGTCCGGGAACCGCAATGTGTCGGGTTTTCCACAGGATCCGATTCCGGCGCAAACAGTTCGGGATGTTTTTCCCGCAGCTTCAGAAACAGCTCTTCCAGCACCCGGTTGTCGATGCCTTCCACGCCCAAAAATCCGGCCTTGGAGCCATGGCGTTTCCTGCGCTCTTTCCCGGCAACCTGCGGCACGTACAGATTGTACACCGAATCCTTCGGCAGTATCTGCGTCAGATACCCCCGGATCACTTTGCCGCCTCCGTCGCTGTCGCAGAGCAGGATCACGCCGCTCTCTCCCAGCTTCCGGATCAGTGCGGTCTTTTCGGCATTGTTGAAGATCCCGAACCCTTCTGTGGTGATCACGGGTCCGGAAATTACCTGCGCCAGGCGGGCTTTATCATACTTTCCTTCCACAATGACGGGGATGCGGTTATGCAGCATGGGAAACCTCCTTTTCAATTAAGAATTAAGAATTAAGAATTATGAATTATTTCGTCAGGTTATTCTTTTTTGTTTTCAGGATGGCTGTCAGGATTTTGATGATTTCATCACAGTCGGCGTTGAGGGATTGGTACAATGGAACTGTAATATATTCTGTTTCATGGAGGATTTCCAGCCAATAGGCGGTTTCATCTGCTTCTTTCAGGGCAATATGCAGTTTTGCAATAAAGTCAGCATCACTCTGTGCCCGAAGGGCTTCTCTGACATTCGCACCAATGCTGGTGCCGCTCCGGCAGATCTGATCAGAAATCACCCATTCCTTATAATTATCAGCAAGATAACGCCGTAATTTTACGATCCGCACAGCGAACTGTTTACTTTTCTCAGCAATCAGATTTTCTCTCATATAATTCTTAATTCTACATTATTAATTCTTAATTCCCTCAAAGTCCCCCCACAAGTCTCTCCAGCAGTTCGTATCCGCTCACAGCGGAGGATTTCATGGCTTTATCAGTGTCAAGACACCGTTCCAGGGCGGATTCAAAGTATTCGGCAGGGGCGGCGGAGGCGGCTTTCCAGTAGAGCCCGGCTTTGTATTCGTGCATCTTCATGCTCTGGGCGTACTCTTTTTTGTCCCGTCCCTCTTCCCGGAAGACTGCGGCGGCGGCCAGATCCATAAAGACACGGGTGACCTGTGCCAGCAGGAGGATGGGATCTTCTCTGCGGCGGATCTTTACGGACAGACTGTGGTAGGCGGCGGTCCTGTTCCCTTCCAGGAGGCAGTTGGCCAGCCGGAAGGCGTCGTCTTCCTCTGTGGGCGTTACTACCTGCAGGGCGGCTTCCATGGTCAGCTCCGGCATCTCGTGGGCGGCGGCATAGGCTCCTGCTTTGGCCAGTTCCCCGGACAGGCGCATCATGGAGCGTCCGCAGGTGTCCAGAATCTGCTGACCCACGGCGGGGGAGATCTGTACTCCATAGTCCGCCAGATGCCGCTGCATCCACCGCAGGAGCTTTGCATCCGTCTGGAGGGGGAACTCTACTGGGGTGAGGATCTTCGTCAGGGCTTTGAAGAGGGCGGAGGGCTTTTTGGCGGTGCCCGGGTCAAAGGTATCCGCCGGAAAGGTCAGAAGCAGTACGGTGTCGTCCGTTTGGGACAGGTATGCCAGTGCTTCGGTAAGGGCGATGCGTTCTTTTTCCTTCATGCGGTCGCCGTCGGGGAGGGTCACTTCGATGAGCTTTTTCTCCACCATCATGGCGGGGGAAAGAATCGCTTCCGCCAGATCGGCGGCGGTGTAGTTCTCCCCGGTGAAGGTACGGCGGTTGAAATCGGCAAATCCCTCATCGGGGAAAAGGATCTGGCGGATCTGTGCGGCGGTGTGGGATTTCAGATAGTCCTCGTCTCCGTAAAAGAGATACCCCCCCGCAGGCACACCGCTCTGCAGCAGTTCAGTGTAGGTCATTTTTTCTTCTGCAGGGGTTCCAGAGAGCCGTCGGGACGCTTGATGGAGGTGTTGTCCAGAATCCCCCTGAAATTGGCACGGAACTGGGCAAGATATTCCTTGCGGAGGGTGTCCCGTTCTTTGGTTTCTTCTTCGGTCAGCGGTCTGGTCTTGGCGATTGCCGCCAGTTCATTGATACGCTTCAGTCTGTCAGTCATGGTGTTCTCCTTGTGTTTGATTTACTTTTAGCCGATTGCAAAACTTCCGGAAAAGGGGAACGGTCGCAAAAACTTTTGGAATGGGTTTTGCTGGATATAGTCACTGCAATTCCATCTGCCACTGGATATTGTTTATCCAATGTTCCCGCCGCAGCCGGTTTTAAATTGCGTGATTTCGTACTTTTTTGTTTTTCAGGTTTTGCACTTCCCCAGTCTCATTCGCTGTCCCCATGATAGGGCGCACGCCGGTTGGGGCAGTCGATGCGGGGGCAGTGCATACAGTTTTCATAAGGGGTATCCGTGTGGAAAAATACGCCGGAGCCGGTTTTGGTGGGCAGCATCAGCATGGACGGGGTCAGTTCCACACCGGCGGCAGCGGCACCGTCACCCAGCAGGGCGAACAGCTCCTTCTGCCCGTAAATGTCCCAGGATTCCAGGGAACCGGGGTTCAGGGCAGAGAAATGCTTCTTTCCATCCGCGGAGGGGAAGAAATGTTCCGTTACATAGGTGTGCACCATATCACCTGCCATGCGCAGATAGGCGATCATGATGTCGTCCCAGATGGCGGCGGCGAAAAAGTCGTCTTTCAGTTCCTCCAGAGCGGCGTACAGTGCCCGTCCGCAGGTCATGACATAGCCCACAGCCGTTTCACCTGCGGCAGACAGCTTTTCCACCGCCAGCCTGCTGCGGATGGGATAACCGTCCAGAGGGATGGTGTCTCCCTGTGGCGTGCCGATTTTTGCGGGGCGCAGAAAAGCACCTGCATCCGTGATGGAAGCGGCTTTTGCCAGCAGTGCTTCCACTGTGTCGTCGTCTTCATCAGTCTGCCAGCGTTCACGGATGGGATCAGCCAATGCGTCCGGGAGGGACTGGGGATCGATCCGGAGCAGGATGCCGCCGTGAATTTTTGTTTCTGTCATACGTATGACCTCCTGTCAGGGGGTGATTGGATGTTAACTTATTTATTATAAACCATAAGAGTCCCAAATACAAGAGGAGAGATGTAAACATGACGGAAGGAAAACTGGTGAAATATGCGGCGGCGTGCATACTGGCGGCTTTTGGGGCTTTTGGGGCGGCGCTGGTGCTGAAATATCTGCTGCCTGCGTTGTTTCCGGTGCTGGCAGGGTACGGGCTGGCGGCGGGAGTGCGTGCTATGGGGCGGTGGATCCGGCGGTTTACCGGGGGGCGGGCTATCCATCCGGTGGGGGAACGGCTCGGCGGCATGGCACTGGCAGCGGTGGTATGCGTGCTGGTGATCTGGGGGATCTGGCACGGGATGGCGGCACTGGCGTCCCAGGCGGGTGATCTGGTCAGCCGGGCGGCGGATATGTGGCGGTGGGACGTTCTGCCGGAATGGGTCAGGGAACGGGTGCCGGAGAACCTGCAGAGGCAGATCGGGAGCGCACTGACGGCTCTGGTGGAGAAGGCGGCGGGGCTTCTGGCAGGTGCGGCGGGAGGAATCGTCACTTCCCTACCCGGTGCGGCTCTGGCGGTGTTTCTCACCCTGGCGTCCTTTTTTTACTGGCTGGCGGACAGGGACGGGATCCTTGCGGGGCTTCGTGCGCTGCTGCCGGCAGGTCTGTACAGCCGTTTGGCTCGGCATCCGGTCTGGGCGGGTACGGCAGAGGGACTCCGGCAGGCGGGGGCGTCCGTGGGGGGGTATCTGCGGGCACAGGTGCTCATGGTTATGGTACTTTTTCTGGTATTGACTGCCGGGCTTTCCCTTTTGGGGATCGGGGCACCGGCGGCATGGGGGTGCCTGATCGCTCTGGCGGATCTGCTGCCCTTTTTCGGGGCGGGGACGGTGCTTCTGCCCTGGGCGGGGATTGCCTTACTCACCCACCGGACGGGGCTTGGAGCGGGACTGGCGGTACTCTGGCTGGTGCTGTGGCTTCTGCGGCAGTGGCTGGAACCCCGGCTTGTGGGCAATGCGCTGGGGGTACATCCGTACATTATGCTGGCGGGGCTGTATGCGTCCTACCGGCTCGGCGGCGTGGGCGGTATGATTCTGGCAGCCGTGGCTCTTGGTGCAGCGGGAGGGGGGGCAGAAGTAAGAAACCAATGAGTAATCTGTTTTAACAAAAACGATAACCATGTAGGGCGGGATGCCCACATCCCGCCGTCTGACATCTTGCAAAATTTGCATTTCTGTAAGCAAAACATACAGTTTAGTATAAATAAGTCGTAAATTATTCCGTTTTGAATGGTTGAATACCATATTATTCGGCGGCGGGATCACTCAAGGAACTTGAGTGGGTGGGCCAATCCCGCCCTACGGTTTATAACGTTTGTTCAACCAACAGCGGTATTGTTAATCATCATTGACTTAAGAATCAGGAATTGAAGATTTTGGTCTCGGAGATGGACGAAAAAAAAGGCTACCCGGGGTGGATAGCCTTTTTTATGGGATCGTATTACTTATCTCTTCTTGGATACAGCGTAGCCGGCTGCGGAAACGATAGCGCAGACAGCGGCGATTACGGCTGCGTCGAAGGTCTGGGGAGCAGCTGCGGGAGCGTCAGCAGTGTCTTCAACGATTTCCACTACGGGAGCAGCACCCAGCTTCAGGGTAGCCCAGCCGCCGAAGTCGTAGCCACCCTGGATGCCCAGAGCGTCAGCCTGCTTGAACCAGGAAAGCTGTGCGAATTCGCCGTTGTCGTAGTCGATCGGAACCATGGACAGACCCATTTCAACGCCTTCAGCAGGCTGGAATGCGCCGATCTTGTCCTGCAGTACAGTCCACGGAACCATAACTTCGATGCAGAAACCGCCGTCAATGGCTGCGGTGGCAATCTTGATTTCGCTGAACTGAACGGTTTCCTGAGAGTTGACGGCACCGTTGTTGAGACGAACCCAAGCGTCGCCGCCGTAGTTGCCGCTGCCATCGCCTACGATGTAGAAGATGTGGTGAGACCATGCTTCTTCGTTGCCTGCGGTGCCGCCGTCGATGGCCTGCAGGAAGATCAGGTTACTGTCACTGCCGTTCCAGGGTTCCTTGCCGGTGCCGGACAGTTCAACAGCGTCGTCATAGCGTACTTCGCAGATGTACAGACCGTTTTCGTCCCACATGAAGTACATATAAGCGGTGAAGTCGCTGTCTTCACGGGCAGTTTCCCATGCGCCCTGATATACGCCGTATTTGTTTACGATTTCGTCGTCCATGGAGATTTCCAGTTCTTCGGCTGCTGCCCATTCGTCAGCGTTGTACACGCCATCGATGGTAGCACTGCCCTTGCCGGCTGTGATTACTACATCGTCAGTCCAGTAATTGGCAGCCATAGCGGAGGTAGCCAGAAGGAGTGCGGACAGTACACAGGCGGATGCTTTCAGGAGAATGTTTTTCATGATAGAATCCTTTCTGAATTATATAATGAGAGTAAGACAAATTTTATCAATAAATGCCAATTTAATATACAGTTAAATATTGCAAAAATGTAAACAAACCGTAAACAAGCGAATTGGGACAGCTGTTTCCGGGCATGAGAAAACCTCCCGCTGCAGACAGATACAGCTGCAGCAGGAGGCTTTTGACTTGTCAGTTATGAAAAGACTGAACTGTGAGGGGATCTTTACCGTAAAGGATTACTGGAAGGAAACTTCACGACCGAGCTTGTCGGAGTCGTAGATACCCTGCATCAGCTTGGAGGTCAGGATATTGCGGTCGATATGGGAGGGCAGCTTTTCGCCGGACTGTACGCAGGCAACGAAAGCGTTGATTTCGTTCTGGAACATGGGAGTGGAGGTGTATTCGGGGGTGTAGGTGTGCAGCTTGCCGTCCTTGGTGCCGTATACCTTGAAGTCTCCGCCGTACTGCAGACGAACACCTGCCTTGGTGCCCAGGAAGTCGATGTACATTTCGCCTACGCCGATGTTCTGCGCCCATGCACCGTTCAGGGTGATGGTGGGACCTTCGGTGCGAACGAAAGCGGTAACGGAGTCATCAACGTCGTAGGTACCGTTCAGGTCCTTGGTGTTTTCGGCCCACATGGATTCGTAAACGTAGTTCGGCATATCAGCGCCCAGCTTGCAGAATGCCTTACCGGAAACGGTCAGAGGAGCGGGGTCGCCGGTGCAGTACATAACGATATCCAGGAAGTGTACGCCCCAGTCGATCAGAGCGCCGCCGCCTGCGATGTCCTTAGTGGTGAAGGCACCGCCCAGACCGGGGATGGATCTGTGTGCACGGAAGGAAACGTATACGTGGTATACTTCGCCCAGTTCGCCTGCGTCGATGAGCTTCTTGATTTCGTTAACAGCGGTATTGAAGCGGTTAACCACGCCGATGTTCAGGGTCAGACCGGTTTCGTGCTGCGCCTGCTGCATGGTCAGGGCTTCTGCGTAGGTTCTGGCAGCGGGCTTTTCGCACAGTACGTGCTTGCCTGCCTTCAGAGCGTCGATGGAGATGATGGGATGCATCTTATTGGGGGTACATACGGAAACAGCGGTGATTTCCGGGTCAGCCAGCACTACGTGGTAGTCTTCCACTGCGATGCCGCAGCCGTACTTTTCAACAGCCGCCTGTGCTCTTTCGGGAATAATGTCGCAGAAGTATTTGATTTCTGCATCTTCACAGTTCAGGTAGGAGGGAATGTGTGCGGAATTCGCAATAGTACCGCAGCCGATTACGCCTACTTTGATCTTTGCCATGGTTTGTTTCTCCTTTTTTATATAAGGTTTTTGTTGACTTATGGGGTGAGGGGAGTTTGCTGGTGTGTGTGGGGGGGGATGGTCGCTTTTTGATCACTGAACTTGTTCATCAAGCTTATACTTATGTGGAAATCAAAAACTTACACAAAAGTCATTCCCCACTGTCTTATCTCTCCAACCACCGGCTGAAGCTGATACTTCTTAAGTGAACGATGATTAACTAAATTGCTGCTGGCTGAATAAACGATATAAACCGTAGGGCGGGATTGACCCACCCACTCAAGTTCCTTGAGTGATCCGCCGACGAATGCTTTGGTATTCAACCACTCAAAACGGCATAATCTACGACTAATTTCTTACGAAACTGTATGTTTTGCTTACAGAAATG
>JAFZET010000444.1 GCA_017560565.1 Clostridia bacterium
GATGAAAACTGACCCGCTTCGGGTATATAGTTTACACCATTTTACCAATGAATGTTCTGGAGGAATTATGAAACTCTTACTTTTGACAGAAGCTTTAGGTGATTTCACCGATGTGCTGTACAGCTGTGGGGCAGATATCGATCGGATGTCCCTGCGGGAAGCTGTGAATGCGGACTTTTCCAAGTATGATGCTTTCTGTGTGATCGGTACCGGCCACCAGCTGGATGCCAGAGTACGTATCCAACTGGAAGCTGCATCCGATAGGGGTAAGCACGTGTTTGTACAAGCCATCGGCAGTTTCCACGGCATCTATTCCGGTGCCAATTTGGATGATACACACAGCCGCCTGATCTATGTGGAACCGGGTGACGGTACCGGTATTCCGGGGCTGGAAACCGGAGATTTGCTGGATGACGAAGCCAATCTGCGGATCCAGCCGCATTATCTGGTAGACGGTTATAAGCCGATTCTGGTATATAAGTATAAGATCATTGCCCATACACATCTGAACCAAACCAAGGAAGAAATTCTGGATGGTTCTGTAGCCGGTCTGTGGCTGCAGGGCGAAAACACCATGATGACTTCTTTCCAGCTACATAATTTCAACAAGGCACGTTTTGCTCCGCGTGCTCCCTGGGAAAAGGTGATCCGTTACATTGCGCGCTGGATCACAGGCTCTGAGCCGTCCTATATGCCTGCACCGGTTGTAAAATATGGTACCGGAGAAGATCTTGCCGACGATGCTGTATTTGAAAAATGCCGCAAAGAAACCATTGACAGAGGGCTGGAATGGCTGAAGCAGTTCCTGATTGATGACGGAAAGGGTGGTATTCTGGAAGGTCTGGGTCATCAGATCAATCCGGAAGGTGAACAGGTACAGTTGGAATATGTCCGTAATGACTGCAGTGGTGAAGCTGCCGGTGCCTTCCGCCTGTATGGGCATATCTATGGTGACGAAACAGCCCGCCGGATCGCAAAGAATCTGGACAGCTACACATTCGGCCCCATGATTGTGAGAGGCGGTCTTTGCGACGGTTTCATGCGCTGGAGTGACGTGGCATGGCAGGTTGTTTATCAGGACGACGTAGCAAGATGCGTGCTCGGTAGTCTGTACAACTGCCTCTTCCTGGGTGACGACACCGAATTCCCGGAAATCTGCCGTGTACTGGATTTTCTGGTAAAAACCACGGGCAAGGACGGATGCCGTGTTGGACGCAGCGATATGTATGCCCTGACAGAAGAAAAAATCGCTGAACTTGCCAATATGGAACACGGACTTACCTCTGTACACTACAATGGGTACTATCTGGCATCTTTGTTGCTGGCATACAAGTACGGAAAGAATGAAAAATATCTGGAAGTCGGTCGTCGCGGTCTGGAGACGATGATGGCGCTTTATCCGGATACCCGTCGGGAACAGAGTGAAACCGAAGAAATGTGCCGTCTTATCCTGCCTCTTGCGGCACTGTATGATGCAACCGGGGAAGAAAAACACCGTGAAATGCTTTACCGTGTGACAAAGGATCTGGAAACCCACAAGCATCCCTCTGGCGGATACTATGAATGGGACACCGGTTACACTGCTACCTGTAATCGGAACTCTCCCACAGAATGCTCCCTGTTGACCGAAAACGGAGATCCTGTAGCCGATCTGCTCTATTCCGTAAACTGGCTGCCTGTTGGCTTTGCGTATGCATACTATGTAACCGGTGATGAATGGTTCAAAACGCTCTGGAAGGATGTAGTACGTTTCTGTATAAGATCTCAAATCCTTTCTGACAATCCGTTGAATCATGGTTCCTGGTGTCGTGCGTTTGACATGGATCTGGGCGAGGCTTATGCCTGTCCGCATGATACCGGATGGGCTGCCTATGCAAGCGAAACCGGATGGACCAACGGAGAAATCCTAATGGGAATGATGTTTATGGATATTCTGCCGGATGTACAAAAAGCTCCGCAGTAAATAGAGATCAAAAAACACTTCATCCATACGTTTTGAAACAACGATATTTTCAATTCCGGGAGGCAGCTCATGAAAAAACACATAATGGAAATTTCTCATCCGGCAGCCAGGACTCCCTGCATATGGCTTCCGGATGGAGCAATCACAGGGAATGGTGACGTTACGGTAACACTCGCAGGCATCGCAGACAGAGTCCATATCCATATCAGCA
>JAFZET010000005.1 GCA_017560565.1 Clostridia bacterium
ATTCCCGCAGGCACCATGGTCAACCGGGAATGGCTGAAAGATAACAAGCTGTCGAAAGAATAATTTGAATAGAAAGGATTAGGTAGCCTTATGTCTGCATCTGGTATCATTTTTTCCAACATTCACGACCATAATATCCCCGAACTGACCCGGCTGCGTACCATCGCTTCCGTGCCCTTTGCCTGCCGGTACCGTTTTATCGACTTCACCCTGTCCAACATGGTGAACTCCAATATTTACAATATCAATCTGATCACCCACCTGAACTACCAGTCTCTGATGGACCATATCGGTTCCGGTAAGGACTGGGATCTGGCAAGACGTTCCGGCGGTATCAAGATTCTGCCTCCCTATATCACTGCCTACGCCAGCAACACCAACACCCAGTTCCAGACCCGTCTGGAAGCCCTGAAGGGTGTGAGCTATTCCATCCAGAAGATTTCCGATGAATATGTGGTTCTGTCCGACTGTGACGTGATCTGCAATGTGGATCTGAACGACATCATCGAGTACCATATCAAAACCGATGCGGATATTACCGTTGCTGTCAAGACCATGGATCTGACTCCCGAACAGGCCAGAATCAACTGCCTGTACGAATCCGATCCGGAAGGACGTATCACCGATATTCTGTCCTATCCCACCAATTTCTGCGGCAAAGCGGATGTGGCACTGAATATCGTGGTTATGAAAACGGCATACTTACAGCAGGTGGTTCTGGATGCTATTGCCCATAACTATGTGAGCATGACCAGAGACGTTATGTCCCGGAACCTGAAGCATGCCAACTACCGTATTTACAAGTACGACGGCTATTTCGCCACTATCACTTCCTTTGCGGAGTATTATACCCACAGCATGGATCTCCTGACCAATCCTGCTGCCAGAAACGCACTGTTCAACGTGAAGAACCGTCCGATCTATACCAAGGTACGCAATTCTGTGCCCTCTCATTACGGTCAGAATTCCAATGTACAGAATTCCATGATCGCCGACGGCTGCGATATTCAGGGTACGGTGGAAAACTCCATCTTGTTCCGCGGCGTCAAAGTAGGCCGGAACGCAACGGTCAAGAACTGCATCCTCATGCAGGATACCATTATCGGCGATGGCGCATTCCTGAATCATGTGATCTCCGACAAGAATGCTGTGGTGCGTGACAATCGTATGCTGGCGGGGGCGGATGTACAGCCTTTCTATATCACCAAGGGTAAAATGATCTGATTTTCCGGCGGTATCCGGAGAACGGTGCTGTGTCCGGGAATTCCGGGCAAAAGGAAAGAAAGGAAACTACGATATGAAAATTTTATATGCCGCTTCCGAAGCACTGCCCTATGCCTCTACCGGAGGACTGGCAGATGTGGTCGGTTCGCTGCCCCAGGCGGTGAAAAAGGAGCTTGGCGATGGTGCGGACGTCCGTGTGGTCATTCCGCTGTATCCCGTCATCCGTCGGAAGTTTGCGGAAGAGATCGAGATGATCGGGGAGCTGAATGTAAAGCTGGCCTGGCGGAATCAGTACTGCGGGATCTGGCAGACCCAGGCATCCGGCGTCACCTTTTACTTCATCGACAACGAGTATTACTTCAACCGCTCCGCTCTGTACGGCAGTTTTGACGATGCTGAACGGTTCGCATACTTCGGCAAGGCGATTCTGGAGCTGATGGCTGCTGTCAGCTTCTATCCGGATGTACTCCACGCCAACGACTGGCAGACGGCTCCTGCTGTGATCTACCTGAAACGGAAGTACGCCCATCTGCCGGAATACCAGAACATCAGAACCCTGTTTACGATCCACAACATCGATTATCAGGGTGTGTACGATTTCTCCATTCTGGGCGACATATTCGAACTGGCGGAATGGGACAGCAGCGTTGTGGAATACAACGGATGCATCAATCTGCTGAAGGGTGCGGTGGTCTGTTCCGATATGGTCAGCACCGTAAGCGGTCGGTATGCGGAGGAAATCCTCACCGAATACTATGCCAGCGGTCTGCATCATATCCTCCGTGCCAGCCGGGACAAGCTCTGCGGCATCGTAAACGGCATCGATGTGGACTATTACAGTGCCGAATCGGATCCGGAGATTGCGGAAAACTTCACGGCGGAAGATATGTCCGGCAAAGCCGCCTGCAAAGCGGAACTGGAAGATGTCTGCGGATTCCCCCATGCACCGGGTACGCCAATTCTGGCTATGGTATCCCGTCTGGCATCCCACAAGGGCTTTGATCTGGTCACCAGAGTCATTGAAGATCTCCTGATGGAAACCAACCTGCGGTTTGCTCTGCTGGGTACCGGTGAGTTTGAGCTGGAGGACTTCTTCACCAAGCTGGCTGAACGTTTCCCGGGACGGGTATGCGTCAAGCTGGAATACAACAAGTCCCTGTCCAAAAAGTTCTATGCCGGTGCGGATATGTTCCTGATGCCCTCCAAGAGCGAACCCTGCGGACTGGCGCAGATGATCGCTTCCCGTTACGGTACCGTGCCGATTGTCCGGGAAACCGGTGGTCTGTACGACACCATCCATGCCTACAACGAATACGACGGCAGCGGCAACGGGTTCTCTTTCACCAACTACAATGCCCATGATATGAAGAACACTGTCAGATATGCGGTGGCTCTGTACATGGAAAAACCGGATGCATGGGCAGATCTTGTCAAAAATGTGATGAAAGTTGACTTTTCCTGGAGTGTTTCTGCGAAAAAATATATTGACATTTATACCAAATTGCAGTAAAATATAATAGGTGTGAATTGTGAGAATCGATATCACATAATCACCATGGAGACGGCAGAATTTCGGATATCAGGAGAGTCTGCCTTTTCCGTTTTTCCGGCAGGACCGGCAGAGACTGCTGTCAGCCGGAATCTATACAAACGGAAGGATTTTGAAATATATGGAACACGTAACTCCCATCAGCGAAGAACAGGTAAGTGAACAGCTGCGGGCCAAGCTGGCACGGTATTTCGGTGTGAAGCCCGAGGATGCCAATGCAGAGCAGATGTACAAAGCCACCCTTATGAGCGTGAAAGATGTTCTGACCGAAAAAAGACAGGTATTCCACGAAAAGGCGAAAAAGCAGCGCCCGAAGAAGGTATACTATCTGTGCATGGAATTTCTCATCGGCCGTTCCCTGCGGAACAATCTGATGAACCTGGGTCTGGCGGATACCTATCGCAGTGTGCTTTCTTCCATGGGATATGATCTGGACACTCTGTACGAAATGGAACCGGATCCGGGGCTGGGCAACGGAGGACTGGGGCGACTGGCGGCCTGTTTCATGGACTCTCTGACCGCACAGAATTACCATGCCACCGGCTTCTCCATCTGCTATGAATACGGTCTGTTCAAACAGAAGATTATTGACGGCAACCAGGTGGAACTGCCCGACAACTGGATGGGCGGCGGCGACACATGGCTGGTACCCAGAACCGATAAGGCTTTCGATATCCGTCTGGGCGGTACGGTGCACGAAGACTGGAAAGACGGCAAGTGCAGTATCACCTATGAAAACTATGATACGGTTCGTGCTGCGCCCTATGATATGATGATCTCCGGCGGGGACTGCGAAGCGGTAAACGTACTGCGGCTGTGGAAGGCTGTAGATACCACGGCGTTCAACATGGCGCTGTTCTCTCAGGGGCAGTATGTGCAGGCGATGGAAGCTTCCTCCAATGCGGAAGTAATCTCCAAGGTTCTGTATCCCTCTGATGACCACGACGAAGGAAAGCTGCTCCGTCTGACCCAGCAGTACTTCCTGGTGTCCGCCTCCCTGCAGAGCATCATCAGCGACCACCTGACCGCATACGGTACTCTGTACAATTTCGGTGAAAAGGTAGCCATCCACATCAATGATACCCACCCCGCTCTGGTGGTGCCGGAACTGATGCGGATCCTGATGGATGTGTATTCCTATACCTGGGAAAACGCATGGAATATAGTGACCAAGGTGGTGTCCTACACCAACCATACCGTTCTGCCGGAAGCTCTGGAAAAGTGGAACGTATATCTGTTCCGTCTGAAGCTGCCCCGGATCTATACCATCATCGAGGAGATCAACCGTCGTCTGTGTGCGGATCTGTGGAATATGTATCCCGGTGACTGGGACAGAATCTCCCGTATGGCCATCATCGGTTATTCTCAGGTACGCATGGCAAACCTGAGTGTTGCGGCATCCCATACCGTCAACGGTGTGTCCGCACTCCATTCCGATATTCTGAAGAAAACGGTCTTCCACGATTACTATAAGGCAATGCCGTATAAGTTCACCAATGTGACCAACGGGATTGCCCATCGCCGGTGGCTGTGCTATTCCAACCCCGGACTTTCCGCTCTGCTGGACGAAACCATCGGTACGGACTACCGCAAACAGCCGGAAACTCTGGCGGAATTCAAAAAGTATGAAAACGATACCGCCATTTACCGGAGACTGCGGGACATCAAGGCGGAAAACAAACAGAAGCTGGCGGAGTATGTACAGAATAAAACCGGTATCGTTCTGGATGTGAATTCCGTGTTCGACGTACAGGTAAAACGGATGCACGAGTACAAGAGACAGCTGCTGAATGTGCTCAAGATCATCACCCTGTACAACGAGATCCGGGAAAATCCAAATGGGGACTATATCCCCGCAACCTTTATCTTCGGCGGCAAGGCGGCTCCCGGCTACTATATGGCCAAGGACATCATCAAGCTGATCTGGAGTCTGGGGGAAGAAATCCGGAAAGATAAGAAGGTGAAGGATCTTCTGCAGGTGCTGTATCTGGAAGATTACAATGTCAGCACCGCCGAAGTGCTCATGCCTGCCTCTGATATCAGCGAACAGATTTCTCTGGCAGGAAAGGAAGCCAGCGGCACGGGCTGCATGAAGTTCATGATCAACGGTGCCCTCACCCTGGGTACGCTGGACGGTGCCAACGTGGAAATGCGGGACGCTGTGGGGGATGACAACATCTTCATTTTCGGTCTGACTGCTGATGAAGTGGATCAGCTGTGGCGGCAGGGATACCATTCCCGTCTGTACTACGACAGCAACGATCGTCTCCGTACCACCATCGACCGTCTCCGCGGCAATTTCGCAGGCAGCAATTTCTCCGGCATGGTGAATTACTTCCTGTACGGTCACGGCGTTTCCGACCCGTATATGTGCCTGGCAGACTTTGAATCCTATATGAATGTATACAACCGGATGATGAAAACCTACCGTGACGAGGAAGCATGGACCAGGAAATCCCTGTGCAACATCGCCGGTGCCGGATTCTTCGCGGCTGACCGCAGTATCCGGGAATATGCGGAAAACATCTGGCATACTGCGCCTGTAAAATAATAACGTATGATTTCGATCAGAGAACGGAAATCCGGCGGCGGACGGGATCTCTCTCCTTTCGGGGCTTTTTCCATGGGGGAGCAGATCCTGTTCTCCCTGGAGATACACGCCCCCTGTGCGGTGCAATCGGCGGTTATGGTGATCCACGGTGACGGCTGGGGCAGGGAAACATCTGTCTGGAAGGAATATCCGCTGACTGCCGTTGATGAATACCGGCGGCTTTCGCTGGATATGAAACAGCTTTGCACCGATACCTCCATGGATGACGGAGGACTTCTGTATTACCATTACCGGATACATCTGGCAGACGAAAGGGTTCTGTTTTACGGCGGAGAAGCCCCCATGGAACTGTCTCCCCTGACAAAGGAATTTGCCGGGGAAAGACAGCTTCTGGTGTACGACGCCGCATACACGCCTCCCGAAGCTTTCGGAGAGGGGATCCTGTACCATATTTTTGTGGATCGCTTCGCAAAAACCGGTGCAGCGCTGACCGGCTGCAAAAAGAATGCCGTGATCGATCCGGACTGGGAAAACGGGATTCCCCAGTATGGAGAGTACCCCGGGGCGGAAGTGGCAAACAATGTCTTTTTCGGCGGCGATCTGTACGGGGTTGCGGAAAAACTGGATTACATTGCCTCTCTGGGTACCGGAACCATCTATCTCTCTCCGGTATTTGAAGCGGCTTCCAACCATAAATACGACACCGGCGACTATCTGACCGTGGATCCCATGTTCGGCGGCGACCGTGCACTGGAAAATCTGTGCCGGGAAGCGGATAAACGGGGGATCCGGGTGATGCTGGACGGTGTGTTCAACCATACCGGTGCGGACAGTGTATATTTTAATAAGGAAGGGAATTACACGTCCGTGGGAGCATATCAGGCGAAAAGCTCCGAATATGCCCGCTGGTACAATTTCCGGAAATTCCCGGACACATACGAATGCTGGTGGGGTGTGAAGATTCTGCCCCGGGTGAACAGCGGCGATACATCCTGGCAGAAATTCATATATGAACAGGTGATTCCGAAATGGATGCAGGCAGGTGTATACGGCTGGCGTCTGGATGTGGCGGATGAACTGACTGCCGGTTTTCTGGAAGGACTGCGCCGTACGGTAAGAAGGCTGAACCCGGATGCCGCCATCATCGGTGAAGTCTGGGAAGATGCCTCCGATAAGGTAAGCTATGGGGAAAGACGGCAGTATCTGCTGGGTCGTCAGCTGGATGGAGTCATGAACTATCCCCTTCGGGATGCGGTGATTGCCTATGTTCGGTACGGCGATGTGCAGGCTCTGCGGAACGGCACGGAGTATCTCTACCGCCGCTATCCGAAATGGGCTTCGGAAAACCAGATGAACTTTCTCGGTACCCATGATACCATCCGGATCCTGACGGCTCTGGGCGGGGAAGAGCAGGATGCATACACCAATGCACAGCTGGCTAAGCTGTGCATGACGGAAGAACGGCGGAAAACAGCCCTGAGGCGGCTGAAAACGGCGTATGCACTGCTGGCAGCCATGCCCGGTGTTCCCTGTGTGTTCTACGGCGATGAAGCGGGCATGGAGGGCTACAGAGATCCTTTCTGCCGCCGGCCTTTCCCGTGGCATAACATGGACGAAGATCTGCTGGCATTCTACCGGTCCATCGGACAGCTGAGAAAAGAAGAATCCGTGCTGAAAACAGGCGTGCTGCGGCTGCTGCAGGTGACGGAAGACGGTGTACTGTTTGCCCGTGATCCCTGGGAAGGGGAGGACTGCCGGATCGTGATCGCTGTAAACCGCAGTGACAGAGCGATGCACCTGCAGGTTCCTGCGGATGTGCCGGAGCTGATCGGAGACTGTGTCATCCCGGCAGGACAGTATTTTCTGCAGCCGGGACAGGCGGTGTATCTGCGCTGTCCTATAAGCATCCCGGCGGAATCTTTTGCTCTGACAATGGAATAAACCGAACCGAAAGCATATGTTCCCGAGAGGGGATGTATGCTTTTTCCGTATCATGAAAATTTCATAACCGGTTCCCATTGACGGGAAAAGCCGGATATGATATACTACCCATAGATCAAAACAGGGAGGACGAAACACATGAAGCTTTCTCTGAACGGAACATGGAATCTGTACTGTATCGAAGAAAAAGGCGGGAAGAATCCCAGATACGGATGGCCGCCGGATACGGAACACTGTCTGCATACACTGGAAGCACAGGTACCCGGGAATGCACAGCTGGATATGTACCGTGCCGGACTGACACCGGATCCCTTCTATGGGGATAACTACTACGAATATATCAAGTACGAAAACTGCAGCTTTGCGTATTGCCGCCATTTTGATGTGGATGAGATTCCCGAAGGGGAAGAGATGATCCTCCGGTTTGATGGGATCGATACCGTGGCGGATGTGTTCGTGAACGGCGAATGGATCGGTCATCCGGAAGATATGTTTGTGGAGCACGAATGGAACGTGACGAATGTCCTCCGCAAAGGCGAAAACAGCGTCTGCGTCTGCATCTATTCCGCCATGAACTATGTCAGAGCCAGAGAGTACCCTGTGGGTATGATCGGTACTGCCAACCGGAACCAGATTTCCTATATCCGAAAAGCCCCCCACTGTTTCGGGTGGGATATTGCGCCCCGTATTGTTACAGTAGGTCTGTGGCGGGATGTAACCCTGTACAGCCGGAAAAAGACTCGTCTGACCCAGACCTATTTTGCTGTATCTTCCGCCAATGAAGGTGCCGCAACACTCCGCTGGGCTTTCCGCTTTGCCACTGAAACGACAGATCTGGAAGAGTTCCGGATCACTGTAGATGGAGTCTGCGGAGAATCCACCTTCTCCTTCAGGATCAAGCCCAATTTCACCAGCATGAACGGGGCACATACCGTCCGGTCGCCGAAGCTGTGGTGGCCGAAAGGATATGGAGAGCCCAATCTGTATACCGTGACCACCCGGCTGTGGCAGGGGGAGGAGATCGTTGATGAAAAAACGGAAACCATCGGTCTGCGCTCCATCCGTCTGGAACGGGATTTCACACCCGGAAAGCAGAAATTCTGTTTTTATGTAAACAATACGCCTGTTTTCTGTCGGGGTACCAACTGGGTTCCCATGGATGCATTCCACAGCAGAGCCAAGGAACGGATTCCGGCAGCAGTAAAGTTGGTTGCGGAAGCGGGATGCAATATCATCCGGTGCTGGGGCGGTGGGATCTACGAAGACTCCCTCCTGTATGATCTGTGTGACCGGGAAGGGATCATGATCTGGCAGGATTTTGCCATGGGCAACACTACCTATCCTCAGGACGGTTCCATTGACGCCCTGTTGTCCGATGAAATCGAAAAATTCCTGTGTCGTGTCCGGAACCACCCCTGTATCTGTCTGTATGCCTCCGACAATGAGATCGACCAGAAGAACATGGCTTTTGAGTATCCGGAATACAGAGTCCGCTATAACCGGATCGCTTTTGAGCTGCTGCCAAAGCTGCTGCAGGCACACGATCCGTATCGATTCTATGTCCGTTCTTCTCCGGAGGTGCCGGATGGATTCAACCTGGAAAACGTACCTGAACAGCATACATGGGGTCCCCGGGCGTGGTATAAGGATCCCTATTACCGTGACTGTACCGCATCCTTTATCGGAGAAGCCGGATACCATGGCTGTCCCGCACCGGAAAGCATCCGGAAATATATTCCCGAGGAAGACCTGTGGCCCATGCGGAACCGTTCCTGGGAAGCCCACAGTACGGAAGACCTGCGGTACACCAATTCCAGCGGACGGAATTATCTGATGGAAAAACAGGTGGGACTGCTGTTTGCCCAAATACCGAAAGATCTGGAAACCTTCTCTTTCCTGTCTCAGATATCCCAGGCGGAAGCTCTCAAGTTCTTTATTGAACGGGCAAGAGCGATGAAATGGAACAGAACCGGTATCATCTGGTGGAACATGATCGACTGCTGGCCCCAGATTTCCGATGCAGTGGTGGACTACTATTACGTGAAAAAACTGGCGTATACATGGATCGCCCGTTCTCAGACACCTGTGCTTGTTTTTGTGGGAGAAGCCTCCGGCTGGCAGTATCCGCTGTATATCACCAACGATACCCGTGAAACCGCAGATGTATCTTATACCATCACGGATGCGGACACCAATGTGACAGTCACGCAGGGGAGCTGTACTGTTTCTGCCGGCGATAAGGTGAAGGTGTGCGGGCTTGATATCGTAATCAGTGAAAAACGCTGTCTGCTGATCGACTATACCGTGAACGGTGTGCCGTACAGAAACCACTATCTCACCGGTCTGCCGCCTTATGATCCGACGCAGATGCGTCACTGGGCAGACAGGATTCTATAAAAAATCTACATTTAATATAAAGGAAATAGGATGGATATCTTAAAAACACTTGCATCCGAACTGACCCTGCCCGAAAAACAGGTGCAGGCTGCCGTAGAACTGCTGGATGGGGGGAATACCGTGCCCTTTATTGCCCGGTACCGGAAAGAAGTCACCGGCGGACTGGACGATACCTGTCTCCGGAATCTTTTGGAACGGCTGACCTACCTCCGGAATCTGGAAGCCCGGAAAGAAGAGGTACGGGGACTGATCACCGGCATGGAAAAGATGACCGATCAGATCGCTGCTGCCATTGACGCCGCCGTTACCATGACGGAGGTGGAGGATATCTACCGTCCCTTCCGCCCAATGCGGCGTACCAGAGCCTCTGTGGCAAGAGAACGGGGGCTGGAACCTTTGGCTGAGGCGATCCTTACCCAGAAAAAGATATACAGTCCTACGCTGAATGAACTGGCGCAGACCTTTGTGAACCCGGAAAAAGAAGTGAATTCCGCAGAAGATGCTATGGCAGGTGCTTCCGATATCATTGCGGAAACTGTGTCGGATGATCCTGCCTGCCGCGGGGAAGTCCGGGAACTGACGGCAAAATACGGGAAGATCATCTGTAAAATGGACAAGGACATTCCCGTATATGCCCAGTATTACGAATACAGCGAAACCATACGCACCATCCCCGGTCACCGGATCCTGGCCATCAACCGTGGGGAACGGGAAGAAGCGCTGAAGGTAAGTGTGGAAATCGACCGGGATATCGTGCTGAACGCTCTGTTTGCCAGAATAGTCACCAATCCGAAAAGCCCTGCATATCCGATTCTGTCTGCGGCTGTCTGCGATGGATATGACCGTCTGCTGGCGCCGTCCGTGGAACGGGAGATCCGCAGCGATCTGACCGATACGGCAAGCGAAGGGGCAATCAAAAACTTCTCCATGAACCTGCGGAATCTGCTGCTTCAGCCGCCGCTGAAAGGGAAAACGGTGCTCGGATATGACCCCGGATACCGGACAGGCTGTAAACTGGCAGTGGTAATGCCCACGGGTGCTGTGGCGGAAACGGCAGTGATCTATCCCACCAAACCCCACGAAAAAATCGAACAGGCACGTAAAAAAGTGATTTCCCTGCTGGAAAAGTACAGTGTGGATGTGATTGCCATCGGCAATGGTACCGCATCCGGGGAGAGTGAGCTGTTTATTGCGGAAACGCTGCAGCAGCTGAAAGGAAATGTGCGATACAGCATCGTGTCGGAAGCCGGTGCATCGGTGTATTCCGCATCGGAGCTGGGAGCGGAAGAATTTCCGGATTTCGATGTCACCGAGCGCAGTGCTGTGTCCATTGCCCGCCGTCTGCAGGATCCTCTGGCGGAACTGGTGAAGATCGATCCCAAATCCATCGGCGTGGGGCAGTATCAGCATGACATGAAGCCTGCCCGGCTGGACGAAGCTCTGTCCGGTGTGGTGGAGGATTGCGTGAATGCGGTAGGTGTGGATCTGAACACGGCTTCTCCCTCGCTGTTGTCCTATATTGCCGGGATCAACAGAACCTCGGCAAAGAATATCGTGAAATACCGTGAGGAAAACGGTGCATTTGCCAAAAGGGCGGATGTGCTGAAAGTTCCCAGATTCGGTGCCAAGGCGTATGAACAGGCGGCAGGTTTCCTCCGTGTACCCGGTTCAAAGGTGATTCTTGACAATACCGGCGTACATCCGGAATCCTACAAGGTTGCAAAAGCACTTTGTGAGAAATTCGGATATACCGACACGGACATTGCAGCCGGCGGTCTGAAGGATCTCCGTGTTAAAGCGGAAAAAGCGGGTCTTGCTTCTCTGGCGGCGGAACTGGACTGCGGTGTTCCTACCCTGACGGATATTATCGGGGAACTGGAAAAACCCGGCAGAGACATCCGTGACGCCCTGCCCATGCCCGTACTGCGGGAAAAAGTGCTGACTATGGAAGAGTTGACGGAAGGGCAGATCCTGACCGGAACGGTACGCAATGTTGTGGATTTCGGTGCTTTTGTGGACATCGGCGTTCATGAGGACGGGCTGGTGCACATCTCCGAGATCACCGACCGCTATATCAAGCATCCGTCACAGGTGCTGGAGGTGGGGGATGTTGTGCAGGTTGCCGTAAAAAAAGTGGATCTGCGCCGGAAACGGATCGGTCTGACCATGAAAGGCGTTCCCGGAAACCGTCTTTAAACTTAATAAAATTAAGAAATGGATCGATGCAAAAAATGGCATATCCTGAAAATACAAGGGTCTTGTATACACAATGCACAAAGTTATAAAATAA
>JAFZET010000445.1 GCA_017560565.1 Clostridia bacterium
AGATCCTCACGGTTATTCTGGGAGATGCCGGCGATGTGAGGCGCAAATACCATCCTGTACCGGCTCATGTCGCCTGTCAGCGTGTTGGCGATGATCCCGGCGGGAATATGCTCTTCAATCAGGGTACGGGTCAGGGAAATGGTACAGGTCTTGTTGGTGTAAGAAAGTCCGCGGCTGTTGAATCGTCCGGAGGTGCTGTAGTAAACACCGGCTTCTCTGACCATATCACCCCGGAAATAGGGTTCATAGGGAATCTGCCGTTCAAAAACTCTGCCTACCCTATCGTATACCCGGCTGTCCATGGTACCCACAGGATCGATGGCGTCGATGATGAAGGATGCACCGTGATGTGCTGCTGTCAGCAGGACTTCCACTGCCAGATGTTCTTCCGTCTTGGTGATGGTGTGTACATACAGAGAACGGTCACAACGGCAGGTCATGTATTCAAAGGGCTGATTTTTGGTAACGGCATAATAATACTTGGCTGTAAAAGAGTGGTTGTACAGATCTCCGTACAGGTCGCCGCCGGTATAGTCGCACCATTCGTTGACCAGCTCCGTGGAGGCGGAGAGGGAATTGTCGGCAGCAACCGCATTGGCGTAATTGTGTTCTACCGATACGCCGGGGATCTGCTTTTTCGTTTCTTCCGTAACAAAGCGTGCAAATTCGCCTATCCAGTTCTGCCGCAGATTCTGGAATTCCAGCCAGTCGGGATCCTTCCAGTTCACAGCGGGCAGCTTGCCGCCGGGCAGTTCCGTACGTCCGGTTTCACGGAGATACCGTGCCTGACAGTGTTCACACTGACAGACATTGGGCCAGAACGTCATGTCGTAGAACATCCCGTCCAGCATACATTCGCCGTCCTTGGCAAAGTATTCCGCCATTTCTGCGATCTGGGTCTTCAGGAATGCGATGTATTCCGGGTTGTTGGGACAGCAGTGACCGTACCGACCGCCTCTCTGATGGGCAGACAGCTTGTCCTCTCCGGTATAGAGCCGCCAGTCAGGGTGCTTGTCTTCTTCCACTGTATTGTAAATCAGGCTGTAGTACCCAACCGGGTGCATACCTTCCTTGCAGCAGAGTTCCACCACTTTCTTCATCATGTCTTCACGACCTGCCAGTGCGTCGTGCATATGTCCGGATGCGGTAGGCCAGTAGCAGTGTCCCACATGGGACTGCAGATACAGCATGGGTGCCTGAATGTGTGCCTTTTTCAGGTTGGAAACATAGTCTTCCGGATCAAATTTTGAGAGAAAGACCGGATCCCAGTCCTCGATGTGCATATCCACCAGATTCCGGCGGTACGCTTTTGCAAACCAGTTTGCCTTTGCCATGAGTGATCTCCTTCCAGAGTAAGTTTTGTTTATCGTGTCAGATAGTCGTTATCGCATACAGGAGGACGATTGCCTCCCGGAAATGCAGCAGAGCCGAGGGGATATATCAGCCGTTCCCAGACCCTCACACCCTCTTCGTGCCGCACAGCCAGCATTTTTTCCGGTACCGCGTCCTCTTCACGCCAGCGGCGCAGAACGTCCAGAAGCATACTGCCGTCCGCTCCACGGAAATCGTTTGCACCGTCCCCGCCGGCACCATGATCCATACCGGGCAGAAGATAGTATTGACAGAACTTTGCCGTTTCCGCAAATCCGCCCATTTCTGCCTGAATGCGCTCCATGAACCGCCATGCATCCGGGTAGGGTACACAGGGATCGGCAGAGCCGGAATAAAACAGCAGTTTCCCACCATGATCCCGGAATGAACGCAGATCCGGATTGTTGGCGTTCATCAGGGGAGAAAGATGGCGGCTGAAGGTTTCCAGATCCCGGTGGACATCAAAATCGTAAGGAGTGAAATCTCTTCCGAAGACCCAGCGGTAGGGCAGGAAAAAGGGACATTCCTCCCATTGGCATTCTCTTATGCCGCCACCGAATTTTTCAGAGCCTATGGGCATACCGTTGTAGATCCGCCTGCCTGTTTCGGGATTTACAGGACCGCTGTAGACAGCGTGCAGTGCTTCCAGCTGCAGGTCAGTGAAATCGGGACGTTCTTCTCTGAGAAAACGGAGAAAATCCCGGATCACATCCTCTGTCTGGTTGGGATACGTGATGAAATTGTCTCCCGGCATCCCGTCACCGCGGTTCTGAAAAAAACGTACCGCCAAAGCCGTGATGGCGCAGATCTGTTCTTCCATGAAAAGCGGTTTCCGGTCAGAGCCGTGCAGATGTACAAAGTTCCAGACAAAATAGGTGTGGATAAAAGTACGGTTGTTGGCAGGCACGCCGCCGATGATGCCGTCATAGTCTTCCGGATACCGCTGTGCCAGAATCATCGCCTGATTCCCACCGGTGGACGCTCCGAAGAAATAAGACAACGTTTCGTTTTTTTCGTAATAGGCACGCAGGATTTTTTTGCCGATCACCGTCATGCCGTGGGTGGAACGGCAGAGAAAATCTTCCCAGACATCCGGCTGACCGATGCCTCTGGCAGGATCCCCGGAAGTGCCCATATCCGTGTTGACCACCGCATAGCCAAAGGGAAGAAATGCCCCCAATGCGCCATAGGCAATGCCTCCCGCCATACCGCCGTTGCCGGTGCCGAGAAAGATCCCGTTCCAGTCATCCGGCAGCCATATTTCCGCACGGATGCAGGAAACGGGAGAGGGACGGATGGTGAAAAGCACCCGTACAAAAGGCGGCAGCCCGGCCATATCCATAAAGGAGCCGGAGGTTTCTCTTGTGACTTCATCTATTGTCGTATCAGTCAGAACAAGGCTTTTCAGAAAATCAATATCTTTCATGGAACCTCCTGTTGTACAGGTTTCTCTTGACTTTATCCGAAAAGGGATGTATGATAAGTACAGTATAGCAAATCATAACGAAAATTGCAAGGGATTCAAGGAGATTCCGGCGGCTTTTGCCAAATCCCGATCAAACAGTCCGATTGCCGCCGAAAAGGAGGAATACATGAAAACCTGTATATACGCTGAACGGTTTCTGCAGAACGGAAACTGGCGGCACAATGTGACCGTACACTGCGAAAACGGAAAAATTGCATGGATCGAAGAAGGGGGAAATCCGGCGGCGGAACGCTCTTATGCTTACCTGACCCCCGGGCTTGTGGATAACCACATCCATGGCGGGGATGGCGTCTCCGTATTTGGTTCCACGGTGGAAGAGATTGAAACATGGCTTGTGAAACTGGCGGAAGCGGGGACTGCGGGAATTATGCTCGCTCCCTCCGGACAGCCGGAACGGATCCGAAAAGGTCTGGCGAATATCAAGACCGTTATGGAACGACAGAAAAACGGTCAGGCAGGCGGTGCACGGATCCTGGGCGCCCATCTGGAAGGACCGTTTATCAGCGCCAAGCGTCCCGGTGCCATGGAAGCCGTGATTCCTCCGTCTGTAGAAACTTTTCGGATGATGACCGAAGGGTATGTGGATGTGGTAAAGGAAATGACCATTGCACCGGAAAACGAGGGTGCGGCGGAAGTGATCGCATACCTGCGGGAACAGGGGATCCGGGTACAGGCTGGGCATACCGACTGTGACTATGAGACTGCCCTTGCCGCCTTTGCAAACGGTGTCGGATCCATCTGCCATACCTTCAACGCCGCCCGTCCCATCCATCACAGAGAACCGGGGATCCTGGCGGCAGCCCTTGCCGATCCGGAGATCTACTGCGAAATGATCGGGGATCTGGCACACCTCCATCCGGGAACCCTGCGGCTTCTGCGCCACTGTAAGGGCAGGGAACGGCTGATGCTGGTGTCGGATGCCGTCATGACCACCCATCTCCCGGACGGCATCTACGGCAGAGTGGAAGTGAAGAACGGTGTCAACCGTGTAAAGGAGCTGGGCTGTCTCAGCGGCGGCGGATGCTATACTGCAAAATCTGTGAAAAACCTGACGGAAATCGGGTTTACGTTTGAGGAAGCTGTTATGGCGGGGGCAGTGAATCCCGCACGGTATCTGGGGTTGGATCTGGCACCGGAACCGGGAAAGCGTGTCTTCCTCACCGGCTGGAACGAGACATACGAACCGGAAGCGGTGCTTGTGGATTCGGATGTGTATGCCTGCCGTTGATCCGGTATACAGAAAGGGAAAGCGCAATGCTCTCCCTTTTTTGTATGGATATGTTATTCACACCACAAACTCATGATACCCCGCAGCAAGCAGCTGTCCCCGGAACTGTGCTTCCACACCGTCCGGAACGGTAAAGGATACGTGTACGCCATCGGCCGCCTTTTTCCATTCGGCGGAAATTCTGCCGTGGGGCGTGTCAATGTGTCCGGATGCCCAGTCCAGACCCTCAAAGAAGCAGGGCTCCAGTGAAATACTGTCATACGCAGGTGCCGTTCTGCGGATACCGATAATGGTGCTCATCATCCACGCCATGAAGCAGGAGTACATGTGGTGGTTCTTGGAGTAGTTCTTGTTCCACATTTCATACAGCGTGGTGGCACCGTGTTCGATCCATCCACGGTAAGAGGGATACCCGTCAGC
>JAFZET010000044.1 GCA_017560565.1 Clostridia bacterium
CACTCTGGATTCAAACTGTCCTCTGAACTGGATACCGGCCACAAGTGCGGTCAGATCCACCAGATGAATGGAGACATTCTTCAGGCGATAGGGCACGTTTCCCTCCGCCACACGCAGAGCCAGTGCTTCCGCAATGGCAGTCTTACCCACACCGGGTTCCCCGATCAGGCAGGGGTTGTTCTTCTGCCGGCGGCACAGGATCTGGATCACTCTCTCCAGCTCTCTTTCCCTGCCCACAACCCGGTCAATCTCCCCTTTGACAGCCTTTTCCGTCAGATTGGTGGTATATTGTTTCAGGAACTTGGGTTCCTTGTCTTCTTCCTTTTCGTTCTTCTTCCGGCGGGGATCCTTTTTTTCGCCCCCGTTCTGGGCACCCTGGTTCATGAGCTTTTCAAAGTTGAGAAACGGTGTTCTGGTCTGGGGCTCGTCACCGTTCTGGGGCAGTTCGCCGCCCATGGCTTCCATGAACGTATCCATTTCCCCGTTGAGCCGTTCGATGGCTTCGTCATCCAGTCCCGTCTGGGCAAGGACATCATCAATGGGCTTGATCCCCAGCTCCTTGGCGCATTTCAGACAGAGCCCCTCCGATTTGGTTTCGCCGTTTTCCAGCTTGGTCAAAAAGATTACTGCCACCCGTTTGTGGCATCTGGCACACATGGTCATATTTATTTTCTCTCCGTATTCTCCCCATCGGGGAGTAAATTCACTCTGCGGGTATGGACAGTACAGGGCATTTTTCAGCTCTGCAGCATCGCCATGATCCCGTGCAGTATATTATGTTCCAACAAAAATTTACAGATCACTGTATTCTCCGCCACAGACGGACCGAACAGTGTGGAGTCAATGGGACCCATGGCAGTCATCAGCGCACCGCCCACCACTGCGATCACATAGGCAAAGAACACCGCTTCCAGAAGCCCGAACACCAGTCCGGCAAACCGGTTGGCACCCGACAGTCCCGGAAGCTGAAAAATCAGATCAAACAGCCACGCCGCCAGGGACAGGGCAATATATACCCCCAGGAACAGCAGGGCAAAGGACACAGCAGATGCCACAAGGGATGCACAGGGATCCGCGATCTGGGACGAAAAATCATAGATCAGCTCTTCGTCCGCCCGGGTCACGCTGGCGATCTTTGCAGTAAACGACGGGACATCGATCCCGTACCGATCCAGAATGGCGGTATAGGCATCCGGCAGATCTGCGGCTACCTTGGACAGATCATAGGTCTGGTTTTCCAGATTCAGCGCCAGAGACTGCAGGGTCTGGGAGATCCCGTCGGCGATCTGCTTTATGATATAGTTTTCTTTGATGGTATCCCGGATCACCGGGGTGTATGCCCAGGCGGCCAGCAGGGAAACGATCCCTTTCACCAGTCCGATCACAGAGCGGATAAAGCCCTGCCGGATCCCGGAGACCACACAGCTCAGGGCACAGACGATAATCAGCCCGTCCAGAACAAGACTCATGATACTCCTCCTGCTTTTTCCGTATTGTCAGCTTCTTCCGTGAACACAGCGGGGTACATACAGTCCTTGGTGCAGACCATCACACCGCCGGAAGCATGGCGCAGGGTCAGCACATCATCGTCCTCCAGCAGACAAACGGACAAAATCCCGCTCTCATCCATGGACAGCACCGCTGAGGATGTCAGCACGGCACAGAGAGGATCTCCGTCCGCCCGCCGGGTCAGACATACCTGCTGCATTCTCTCCCTGTACATCTGGGACAGCAGCTCCTCTCCGGCGGCATTCAGTACCACCACCCGGTTTTCGCTGCCCAGTGCATTTTCCGCACCGATCAGTGCCGCATAGCCGTCCCCCATATCCGCACCCACCAGGGTCATCCCGGACAGGGCATACCGGCGCAGCTGATTGCCGTCCGCATCAAAGAACAGCACCGCACCATCGCAGAGCACCGTAAAAGAACCGTCCGGATGGAAAACGGCATCCAGGGGCATCAGCCCCCCGTAGGTCACCGTCATCAGCGGTTCCCCCGCACCGGCCGCACACAGGGACACTTCACAGTCGAAGTCCGTCTGCCCCGGCACAGCGGAAACGATCACCAGACGATCCCCGTCCTGCCGCACCGCCGCATCCATAACATAATGATCCTTATAGACGGACATGGTATGATTCAGGGCTTCGTTGTACAGCTCTACCACATATTTGGTTTCATTGGAGCGGGTCACCAGCACAAAGGCACCGCTGTCGCTCATATCCGCACTGAGGATCTTGAAATCCGTATCCCGGCGGATCACACGGGTCAGGGTGTTGTACACCGCATAATTCTTCCCGCCCAGATCGTATGCCAGCACATATTTGTCCGATACAGCCAGACAGGGCGTGGTATAGTTCAGCGTATCCTCCGACAGCACGATCCCGCCGGAGTCATAAATTGTCAGGATATCACTGCCCGCCACAGCCATGCCGGTCTTGTAGGGGGCAAATTTCATGGATTCGTGCCGGGGGTAGGAGATCACAGCAGCCATCTCGCTCCTGCCGTCCATGGTAAGATCAAAGTCTCTGGCCAGATAGGTCAGGTTGTCATAGGTAATGTATTCGCCGCCCAGTACCAGCACCGCAAGACAGAACAAAACCAGCAGCACACCGGCTGCCACCGCTGTCATCCGGTACCGCAGAGCCACTTTGGCATAATACCGGTTCGTCTGCGGCTTGATCCCGGAGGCCACCCGCAGATCGGTACCGGTTTTCGCTTTTGCCATATTGCAGGTCCTCCTCTCCTGATTCTGTTTCCTGCCGCTTCATTCACAAAGCCAGCGCACGCCGTATGCCGCCGGGTATTCCACCGATTCCAGATACAGCCCGCAGGCCGGAGCGGTTTTTCCCGCCAGAGCACGGTCCTCTCCCGCCAGGATCGCTTTCATTTCTTCCGCCGGGATCCCCCGGGTTCCGAATTCCCATAGAGTACCGGTAATGATCCGTACCATATTATACAGAAATCCGTCCGCCGATACCCGCAGTCCCACTGTATTTTCATCCAGTCTTGCCACGGTCAGAGCCGTGATGGTCCGGGTGGGATCCGTGATTTTTGAGCCGGCGGCCATAAAGGAAGCAAAATTATGCTTTCCCACCAGCATCTGTCCGGCTTCGTGCATACGATGGATCTGCACATCCGTCAGGGGCACATACGTCTCCCACACCCGGTCGGTACAGAAGGGATCGTGCCACGGACGGTCGGAAAAGCGATACAGGTAGGTCTTGCCCGTCACACTGTAGCGGGGATGGAAATCCTCCGGTACCAGACAGGCGCCGGTGATGGCGATATCCTCCGGCAGATACCGTCTGGCCGCCCGGTGCATCTTTTCCGGGGGCACGGTGATCCATTTGCCGTCCTGTTTCTCTTTCGGCTCCACAGCCGCACAGAACCCGATGGCGTGCACCCCCGCATCCGTCCGGGAACAGCCGGTCACACTGCAGGGCATTCCCACCGTCCGGGACAGCGCATCCGTCAGCACCTCCTGTATGGAGACACCGTTGTGCTGTTTCTGGAAGCCGCAGTAGTTTCTGCCGTCATAGGCAATCCGCAGAAGCAGTTTCATCCTTTTTGTTTTTTCTCCGTCCGGCGTGCTTTTTCCGCCGCTTTCATTTCTTCATCGATCTTTTTCTGCAGTTCTTTCTTCGCCCGGTTCAGCTCCAGAACGGAAAGCAGTGCATTCCCCACCAGTGCCGTGATGCAGGTACAGGCAAAAAACCAGGCAGCAGGCATGGACGGGGTCTTATCCGCATACAGCGTGATCCCCAGTCCCGCCAGGCACACCACCGCCAGCATCACGCAGGCAATCCGGCATTTGAACATGGCTCATCCTCCGCAGGCAATTTCGTACAGTCTTGCAGTACCGCCGCCCTCTCCCGTATCACATCGCAAGACCGATTCCGGGCACGAGAATATTCAGCACCACCACGGCAGCACCAAGCAGCACCACCACACCGATGGCAGCAAAATCCTTCCAGTCATACCGGAGCACATTCATGCGGGTTCTCCCCGCCCCGCCGGTATAGCAGCGGCATTCCATAGCCGTAGCCAGCTCATCCGCCCGCCGGAACGCCGACACAAACAGGGGCACCAGGATGGGGATCAGTGCCTTTGCCCGCTGCAGAAGACTGCCCTCCGAAAAGTCTGCCCCTCTGGCCTTCTGGGCATTCATGATTTTTTCCGTTTCCTCGATGAGGGTGGGGATAAACCGCAGGGCAATGGACATCATCATGGCAAACTCATGCACCGGCACGTGCAGTTTGTTCAGCGGTGCCAGCAGTTGTTCGATCCCGTCGGTCAGGGCGATGGGAGTTGTGGTATAGGTCAGAAGCATACTGGTGCAGACCAGAAGCAGCATAATCCGCAGAACGATCAGCACCGCATTGATGATTCCTTCCAGATACACCTTCACCGGTCCCAGGGCGAACAGAAGAACTTCCCCCTGCATCCAGAAAATATTGATAACAGCCGTAAAAATAATGATAAAAGTCAGTGCCTTCATGCTCCCCAGCACGATCCGGGGAGAGATGCCGGAGACCCCCACAAGAGCGGCGGAAAACAGAAGCAGCAGCCCGAAAGAAGCCGCACTTTTCGCCAGAAAGATCACCACGATGTACAGCACCGCCAGAATGATCTTGGCTCTGGGATCCAGCCTGTGCAGAAGGGAATCCCCTTCGCAGTACTGACCAAACGCAATATCAGATTTCATACCTTAAATATTTCCCCGGGTACCGGCAGCCCTCTGTCAGCCGGAGGAACGCCCTGCACCCAACTCAGTAATTCTTAATTCTTACTTCTTAATTTATCATACGCCCAGTCCACGGTATACACATCCCGTCCGATGTCCACACCGTACTGCCGGAGCATATAGGCCACTCTGGTGATCTGGGGTACATCCAGCCCCACGGCGATCAGTTCATCCGCCCGGGAGAACACCTCGGCGCAGGGAGCGTGCATCAGGATCTTCCCGGACGCCATCACCACCAGGTCATCGCAGTACATAGCCATATCTTCCATACTGTGGCTGACGATGATGACATTGGTACCGGACTCTCTGGCGTATTTTTTCACGCCGCCCAGAATCTCACGCCGTCCCCCCGGATCCAGCCCAGCCGCCGGTTCGTCCAGAATCAGGATCTTCGGCGACATGGCGATAACCCCTGCCAGAGCCGCACGCCGTTTCTGCCCGCCGGACAACTCAAAGGGAGATTTTGTCAGCAGGGACGGATGCAGACCTGCGAACTCCGCCCCCCGCAGAACCCTTTCGTGAACTTCCTCTTCCGACAGCCCCATGTTCCTGGGACCGTAGGCGATATCCTCTTCCACGGTTTCCGCAAAGAGCTGGTATTCGGGATACTGCATCACCAGTCCCGCCTTGAAGCGCACCTGACGGATCTTTTTCGGCTCGCTCCAGATATCCACCCCGTCGATGAGCACCTGACCGTCTGTAGGCTTCAGCAGGGCGTTGATCAGCTGCATCATGGTGGACTTACCGCTGCCGGTATGTCCGATGAGTCCGGTGATCCCATCCCCCGTCAGGGTCAGATTGATATTGTCCAGCGCCTTTGCTTCGTAGGGCGTACCCTTATTGTAAATGTACGAAACATTTTTCAGCTCCACCACTGCCATCAGCTGCGCCCCCTTTCCAGTGCCCTTGCAATGATCTTTGCACAGATTTCGGGATCAAACACATCCAGCGGCACATCGTATCCGTCTTTTTTCAGTTTATACAGGAGCTCTGTGGTCTGGGGCACATCCAGTCCCACTTTCCACAAGGGTTCGGGGCGGCTGAAAACCTCTCCGGGTGTCCCGTCATCCAGGATCTGTCCTTTGTTCATGACGATGATCCGGTCGGCCATGGCGGCTTCGTTCATATAGTGGGTGATCATCAGCACCGTGATCCCGTCCTCCCGGTTCAGGCGCAGAATGGTATCCATAACTTCCTTCCGTCCCAGAGGATCCAGCATAGCGGTACTTTCATCGAAAATGATGATCTTCCGTTTCATGGCGATGGTACCGGCAATAGCTACTCTCTGTTTCTGCCCGCCGGAGAGCTTATGGGGTGCGTGACGGGCGTACCGGGTCATCCCCACGATATCCAGTGCTTCGTCCACACGGCGGCGGATCTCAGCGGGCGGAATCCCCAGATTTTCGCATCCGAAAGCCACATCCTCTTCCACAACGGTTGCCACGATCTGGTTATCCGGATTCTGGAAGACCATGCCGATCTCCCGTCTTGCTTCCATAATATCCGCCTCGGTTACGTCTTCCGCAGACATATTCTTCCCGTTCAGGAGGATCTGTCCGCCGGTGGGGGCATAAATCATGCAGAGCAGTTTGGCCAGTGTGGATTTTCCGCTGCCGTTATGTCCCAGGATAGCCGTAAAGGAACCTTCCTCTATAGCAAAGGAAACATCCTGCACAGCTTTCACCGCCGGTGTATCCTCATCTCCGGGATACTCATAGGTGAGATTTTTTGCTTCCAAAACGATATTTTTCACGTTTATGCAGTCCTTTCGCGATTCCTGTTCAGGACACACTCTCCCACAGAATCCGCTTCATGATACTTCTTATTTCTTATGTAAATGATGATTAACTAAACTGTTTGTGAAAGGGGAACGCGGCTTTCTTGAAAGAAAGCCTGGCAAAGAACTTTAAATAAGTTTTTTCACTGGATATTGTATCTGCAATTCCATTTTCCACTGGATATTGTATATCCAAGACATGAGAAATAGTGGAGCGAGCTCGCAGGTTCCAAGCCTGCTCGCCGTAGCCGGTTTTCGATTGCATGATATAGTTAATCAGTGGTTACTTATCTCTTACATCTTATTTTCCATCAGGACTCCGCCACCATCTGACGGAAGCACCCGCCGGCAGAGCCAGTCCGCTGTTTGTCACAGGAATTCCCAGTTCCCCCGCTTCTGCCTGCCCATTCAGGTGTTCCGGCAGAGCCAGAGACAGCAGATACTGCATGGTAGAGGGAGACAGACCGGTGGTATAGGAGTTGATCAGGAAAAACAGCGGATCATCCGACAGCACCTGTGCGGTGAGGCTGATCAGGTCTGCCGCGCAGTCTTCCAGCTTCCACACTTCCCCGCCGGGACCTCTGCCGTAGGAGGGAGGATCCATAATGATCCCGTCATATCTGTTTCCCCGGCGGATTTCCCGTTCCACGAACTTCCGGCAGTCGTCCACGATATACCGGCAGGGAGCGTCTTCCCTCCCGGAGAGCTTCATATTTTCCTTAGCGGCGTTGGTCATCCCTTTGGATGCGTCCACGTGACACACGGATGCCCCTGCACAGGATGCGGCAACCGTAGCGCCTCCCGTATAGGCGAACAGGTTCAGCACCCTGATTTCTCTGCCTTTTGCCACGGCTCTGCGGATCAGGTCTCCTGTCCAGTCCCAGTTGGCGGCCTGTTCCGGAAAAAGTCCGGTATGCTTGAACCCCATGGGACGGAGCTTGAAGGTAAAGTCACCGTAGGTTACACACCACTCCTCGGGCATTTTATTGACCACCCAGGAGCCGCCTCCGCCCACTCTGCGGTACACTCCGTGGGCTTTCTTCCATCTTGGATCCTTCTTCTCACCCTTCCAGATGATCTGCGGGTCCGGTCGGATCAGGATATACTCCCCCCACCGTTCCAGCCGCTCGCCGTCCTGGGCATCGATCAGTTCGTAATCCTGCCATTTATCTGCTTTCCACATGGTCTGTTTTTCTCCTGCTTCTATAGGTCGTTTGTTGGTTCGGGTTGTCAGTTAGGGGGAACGCGGCTTTTTTGAAAAAAAGCCTGGCAAAAAACTTTAAATTTAACTTCACCAATTTAGTTACTGCAGGCAAAGCGTTACCGATCTGACAGCAGTTTAGTACGCTCTCGGGCTATTCGGGTTTGGTAGGATGTGCCTGCCAGGGGAGAGGTCAAGATTGGCTTCGCCAACTTGGGTATCAGCGGCTGCGCTTCGCTTTGTTTGGGTTTGTAAATATGGCGGTCAAACACCTTTGGGGAATTACCGTTGTTTGATATCTGAATTCTTCGGCTGAACGCTGTAATTCTTTACTGTCCCCGTATGGGACTTTTCATAAGTAATCGATGTTTAACCCGGTTTCATTAAGGTCGATGATTGTAGGGCGGGATGCCCACATCCCGCCGTC
>JAFZET010000446.1 GCA_017560565.1 Clostridia bacterium
GGGCAGAGCGCATTCCGTCCCGTATATTTCCGACCGCAGTTTGAAATCGACTGCCTGCGGAACGCCGCTGCCGTTGTCTACGAACAGGCGTATGATATCGAAGCAAACGGAGAAGTGCTGATTACCAGAGAGAATCCATATTTCAACCGGACAACTTTCACCTTCTCCTCCCATCAGCATACTCCCAACGATCCAGAAACCTCCATGCCCGCCGCTACCATCGGCAAGAACGGTGCATATATAGCTTCCGAAATCTTCGTGGAATATGCAAACAAGGGCAGCATCACCACCAAAAAGATGTTCCTCGGTGTGCTGGAAGCCCTGCTGGCAGACGAAAAGACCATCATCACCGACCTGCCCGCACAGGGTGTTGTTACCCTGATGGAACAGCCGGAACAGAATCGTCTTATCAACCATGTTCTGTACGCTTCTCCCGTAAAGCGGGGCGGCGGTATCGAGATCATCGAAGATATTCTGCCGGTTTACGATGTACACGTGACTCTGCGGTTGGACAAGGAGCCGAAGCGTGTATATCTGGCTCCCGAAATGCAGGATATTGAATATACATGGGACGGAAACAAGCTGACCTATACCATCGATAAGCTGTTTATTCACGCTATGGTGGTAGTGGAATTTTGAGCAGGAGAGGATGCAGGAGTCATGAAGGATCGATTCAACGATTTCATAACCGTTTTCGTCTGCCACATCGGCGGATTGATGATCGGATTTTTGGCGATTTTGATTCTGGTGACACCGATCCGTATGCTTACAATGGATTTCCGTATCCGTGCTCTTGCCAATTTTCTTCTGCAGGATGGAATCACATTTGCCTCTCTGTATATCCTTTTCAGAAGAACCGGTTATTCCTGGAACCGCCCCGGTGAAAAGCTGCTGCCCCGATCGGTGCTTATCAATACCTGTATCTCAGCCTTTGCGGTTTTTGCCATGGTTTTGATTTCCCGGCTGAATTGGGTGTTCCTGTATTTCAATTCCAGTGCTTTCATGGATTTCCTGTATGCCAATCTGGAAGGTACAGGAAATGCTGGAATGCTGGGAATCATCAAACTGCAGGAAGAACACTTCCCTGAAACGATTCTGACAGTACTGATACATACGTTTTTGTATATTCCGCCTATGCTTCTCGGATATCGCTGCGGGGCCAAGAAAAGATCAGCAGAACGCGAACAGGTACTTCACCCACACTTATAGTAAATAGAGGTTATACAATTATGAAACGATCTGAAGTCAATAAATACATCAAACAGGCGGAAGCTGCTTTTGCCGCCGCCGGATTCATTCTGCCGCCGTTCTCCAGAATCCCCGCAGAAAAATGGGCGGATCTGGGACACGAATACGACGAGATCCGGGACAGAATGCTGGGCTGGGACATCACCGATTTCGGCAAAGGGGAATACGAAAAGCTGGGACTGCTGCTCTTCACCCTGCGCAACGGTGACCCGAAAGACCCCGCCTCCAAAACCTATGCGGAAAAGCTCATGTATGTCCGTGCTGGACAGGTGACGCCCATGCATTTCCACTGGAGTAAGATGGAAGACATCATCAACCGCTCCGGCGCACCTCTGGCGGTACAGGTGTATCTATCCGATGAAAACGAGGAACTGTCAAAGGAAGATGTTCCTCTGCAGCTGGACGGCTTCCATACCACCGTGCCTGCCGGTACAATCCTGCGCCTGGAACCGGGACAGTCCATCACCATGACCAGAGGTCTGTACCACAGCTTCTGGGGGGACGGCGGTGACTGTATCGTGGGTGAGGTCTCCATGACCAACGATGACACCAGTGACAACCGGTTCTTAACCCCCATGGGACGGTTTTCCGCCATCGAAGAAGACGAACCGGCAATCTACAGCCTGTGCAACGAGTACGGCAGGTTTGGTGCCAAATAAGAAGTAAGAGATCAGAAATAAGAAGTAAAAAACGGCTTGCAGAGCAGGAGAGATTTGACTCTCGCACTGTAAGCCGTTTTTGCGTCCTATATTACTTCTTATTTCTTACTTCCTATCTCTTACTTCTCCAAAGTGTATTCCATACCGAAGTTTCCGTACTTCGCACCTGCCAGTGTGTTATACGGCAGCTTTTCCCACTTGCTGTCTCCGATGATGTTCCGGATTGCTGCAAGATTCTCTTCCGTATCCGTGATGCCAGGAATCAGGGGGGTACGGATTTCATAAGGCTTCCCACAGGATGCAAGCCAGCGGAAGTTTTCCAGAATTACGCCGTTGTCTGCGCCGGTATATTGTTTGTGCAGTACCGGATCCGCCAGCTTGATGTCCATGATGACAAAATCCATCTGTTCTGCCGTTCTGCGGAAGACATTCGGTGAGGCATATCCGCAGGTTTCCATGGCTGTATGGATTTCCTCACGGTGTAGAAGTCCGGAAACCGCACAGACGAAATCCGCCTGCAGAAGGGGCTCTCCGCCGGAAAATGTAACCCCGCCGCCGGACATGGCAAACACATCCCGGTCGGCATACAGTTTTTCCGCCAGAGCTTCAGCAGTATACGCCGTCCCTGCCACGGAAATGCATCCTGACGGACAGATATGCAGACACCGACCGAAAGGCTGACAGTCCGGATGGCTGCAGGGGACGGTGCATTTGCCGCAGTGCCGGCAGGCTGTCTGTTTTACAGAAAGCTGAGGAAAGGGAGAAAGCCCCTCGGGATTGTGGCACCACAGGCACCGCAGAGGACAGCCTTTGAGAAAAACTGTTGTACGGATCCCCGGTCCGTCGTGGAGAGCAAAACCCTTGATATCGAAAACAATTCCTGTCGTCATAGTTTACACAGCCTGTCAGAAAACGGAACACTTCTTATCTCTTACTTAAATCACATCCTCCTGCCGGCGGATCACATGATCCTGGAACTCCTTGTCCAGTTCACAGAAATATGCACTCCAGCCCCAGATCCGCACGATCAGCTGACGGTATTTTTCCGGATTTGCCTGGGCATCCAGCAGTCTGTCCCGGTTGACTGCATTGAGCTGCAGCTGATGACCGCCGGAACGGATAAAATACTGTACAAGGGAGGCGACTTTGGTGATGGCGTCTTCTCCCGCAAAGATCTTATCATGGAATTCCAGGGTCAAAGGACCGCCGTTGCAGACCTTCGCCAGATCCGGTTTTGTCAGGGACCGGATCACGGAAACGGGGTTTTCTATTTTTGCAAAAATGCTGACGGAATAGTTGGCGGCAAAGGGTTCGTCCTTCCGTCTTCCGTCCGGGGATGCGGGAAGCGCCGCTGCGTGCCACAGATAGAACATGGCAGAACCGGTACCGGCACGCCAGATTCCGCCACGGTCGTTTTTCCGTCCGGCAAGGGCGCAGGAGAATGCTTCCGTCAGATATACCAGATACCGGTCAGCCAAGTCGTCTCTGCCGCATTTGGGGGCTTCATACCGGAGGGCGGCGCACATTTCGTCCTCCCCTTCGAAGTTATTGTCCATGGCAGCGACCACCTGGGACAGCGTCCAGCGTTTTTCCGTGAACACATATTTTTCCAGTGCCGCCAGAGAATCTGCACCACAGGAAATACCGGTACCGTGGATCCCGAAATTGTTGTATTTGGCACCATCTGCAATGTTTCTGCCGCCGTACAGCAGATTCAGAAAAGGGGAGGGCACAAACCACACATCGTGTACCTTATCCATAATGGCGGCGGCTTCTGTGCGGATCTCCCTTGCCACGGCAATCTTCAGATCCTGCAGATCTGCGGAATCCTCCAGTGCACGTACGGCACGATCCACGCAGAGCGGATAGGACAACGCACCGATGTTGGCAATTTCCATCCCCACTTTCGGAATGATAAATTCCCAGCAGGCGGCAACGGTATAGTTGGCGGCATCTTCAGGATCATACCCCAGCTTTACAAGTGCCGGAATCACCACATCATCGTTGGAATACTGGGGGAAGCCAAGCCCTACTTTTGTCAGCTCCGTCCCTTTTTCGTATACGGACAGAGGTGTGTCTTTGCTGACCCGCAGGTTGATCTTGGGGTCGATCAGCTTCAGTTCTCCGCTGGTTTTCAGACACATTTCCGTCAGTTCGTTCCATACATTGGTTCCGTCCGGCAGACGTCCGCCCAGCATCATGCTCTGACCGTTGTCTCCCTGCTGGATTCCCGTGTACATATCGCTGTCGATATTGAAGGAGAGGAAGAAATCTTCCAGAAGCTCTTCTGCCTCTGTCATGGTCAGAATGCCCGCATCCAGATCATGCCGGAGCCAGGGCATCATATACACATCAAACCGCCCCACGGTATTGTGGTAATCGCCTTCCAGCCAGAGTCCGTAATGGACAATACGGAAAAACTGCAGTGCTTCCCGGAAGGTTTCGGCGGGGTATTCCGGTACCTTTGCCAAAACTTCGGCTACATCCACCCGACCGGTACGCAGTGCTTCTTCACGGTAGCTGGCACAAAGAGCGGACATGGCATCCAGGCAGGCGGCAGACAGGGGATCGGCATTTTCCCGGGCAGCTTTGAATCCGGTTTTCACCAGAGATATATGATCCGGACAGATATTGGATATGTAGCCGGATTCATGAATAAAATGATCTTTTCTGATTTCTTCCCATTCTCCGGGAGTGAGCACATCGGGTCCATTCGGCAGTGTGCGCATGAGCACGATCTTCTGTCCCGGCAGAATATGAGGATTTTTTGCTTCTTCCGCAGCCATTTCACAGAACCGTGCGGACATACGCTGGGCAGGTGTCATTCCGGCATCAGCATATTCTGCGGCACGGGAAGGAACGGACGGGCGACGCCATGCATGATGTTTCTGTTCTGTAATGAAAGTATATAATGTCCGGTTTATCATAAAAACCTCACTTTTGGAATAATACGGCAGAACGGCGGCGCATAAAGGAGAATCACTCCGTACAGAATAGTAAGCACTCTCTGCCTTTGTTGGTATTATAGCATATCTTTCTGCAATTTTCTATAAAATTTTGGGAAAAAGAGGTGAAAAAATGTACTCTCCGGCACGTATGTCCGTCATTCTGCGGCAGTATGGCAGGATTACGCTGGGATGCTTTCTTTTTGCAATGGCGGTGTCCTTCTGTCTGGAACCGTGGTCACTTGCGGCGGGCGGTGTGTCCGGGCTTGCCATCATCCTCGGTCATTTTCTCCCGCTGGAAACGGGGACGATCATCCTGCTGCTCAATCTGCCGCTGCTGTGGCTGGGGTGGCGGCGGTTCGGCGGCGGATTTCTGGCGGAAACGGTGTATGCTACTGTCACTTCCGCTCTGCTGACCAACTTTTTTGACCATCTGCAGCGGTGGGCAGTCATGCCTCCCATGACGGAGCGGATCTGGTGGGCAGCATTTCTCGGCGGCGTTTTTTCTGCGGCGGGAATCGGACTGATTTTCCGGGAAGGCGGTACCACCGGCGGAACGGATATTGTGGTACACCTGCTGCGGCAACGGTACCGGAAAGTCTCACCGGGGCTGATATTTCTGGCTGTGGATGCATCTGTGATTCTCCTTGCTGCCTTTTCCGGTATCGAAATCCGAAGCGTTGTCTGGGCAATACTGTCCCTGGGTATCTTTTCTCTGGTACTGAACCGGATTGTCAGGGAATGAATCGGTTGACAAAAAAATAAAAGTCCCGTATAATATATAAAATACACTTAAGAAGGAAACAGCAATGAAATCGATTCGCAGTATTTTCAAGATCGGTTACGGTCCCTCCAGCTCCCATACCATGGGACCCGCCTATGCGGCACTGCGGTTTCACGAGACCTATTGGACGGCAGATGAGATTCATGCGGTTCTGTACGGCTCTCTGGCAAAAACGGGAAAAGGACACGGTACCGACCGTGCCATACTGGAAAGTCTTGCCGGCGTCCGGACGGAAATACACTGGGACACAACGACAGCAACCCCTGTCCATCCCAACACCATCGACTTTATCGCCTTCCGGCAGGGGGAGAAACTCGGAAGTCAGCGCTTTTACAGCATCGGCGGCGGGGAGATCCGTACAGAGGGAACGGGTGTATCCGAAGATGGCGAACTGTATGCAGAAAAAAGCTTCAGCGAGATCGCGAAACTTTGTAAAGAGAGAAATATTCGCCTGTCCGATTACGTGTTTGCGCATGAGGGAGCGGATATTCTGCCGTTTCTGCATTCTGTATGGGATACCATGCGCAGTGCTATCCGGGAAGGTTTGATCAAAACAGGGGTTCTGCCTGGCGGACTGGGTGTGGAGCGGAAAGCACAGTTTCTCTACAACCAGCGGCATATTGATGAAAGTCCCCAGACCAGGGAAAACCGCCTTGTCTGTTCCTATGCCTTTGCGGTCAGTGAACAGAACGCCGACTGCGGGATCATTGTAACCGCTCCTACCTGCGGTTCCTGCGGTGTTGTACCTGCCGTGCAGAAATATATGCAGGACAAAAACGATTTCCCCGATGAAGCCATGATCCGCGCGCTGGCTGTGGCAGGTCTGGTAGGGGTGATCGTGAGTACCAATGCCTCTGTCAGCGGTGCGGAATGCGGCTGTCAGGCAGAAGTGGGTACGGCCTGCAGTATGGCTGCCGCAGCACTGTGTGAGCTGTTTGAAATGGGCATTGACCAGATCGAATATGCGGCTGAGGTAGCCATGGAGCATCACCTGGGGCTGACCTGTGATCCGGTCTGCGGGCTGGTGCAGATCCCCTGTATTGAACGGAATGCTGTAGCAGCCATGCGTGCCATCAACGCTCTCAGTCTGGCAAATTTCCTGTATGCCAGCCGGAAAGTATCTTTTGATGTGGTGGTGGAAGCCATGTACCAGACCGGTCGTGATCTGTCCCATCTGTACAGAGAAACATCAGAGGGCGGTCTGGCAAAGCTGTATGTCCACAAGGGAAAAGATATCTGACAGCTGATTCTACAGAAGTGTCAAAGCAGACTGAGAAGCCAGTAAACCAGCCCGTATATCACCCCTGCCGCCAGTCCATAACTGATTACGGGACCTGCGATCTGGAAAATTTTTGCACCAACCCCCATGACAAATCCTTCGCTCCGGGCATCAATGGCACTGGAGGCTACGGCATTGGCAAATCCGGTGATGGGTACCAGCGTGCCGGCTCCTGTCCGTCTGGCGATCCGGTCAAACACGCCGAGGGCTGTCAGGAAAACGGCGGCACCGATCAGAATCACGGAAACGGTACATCCGGCAGCCTCCTCCGTCAGTCCTGCTGAGAGAAAACCGTTTTTGATCCACTGGGCCAGAACACAGATCAGTCCTCCCATAACAAATGCGATGAGCATATCCCGGGCAAGGGGAGATTTTTTCGCTCTGGCCTTGGCATAACGGCGGTACATTCTGGCATCTGTCTGCATAGAAAAATCCTTTCGCAGGCTCTGTTTGGGAGACCCCCGGAGCCTTGTTCTCCCAGTATTCCCCGTATATATGAGAAATATTTATATTTGTACCCATCTTTATTCATAAACACAAAGAAATTTAATTTGACATTCCGGGAAAGATAGTGTATAATATCTGCAGTTGATTATATATATCATTATGTAAAAACTGAAAGGAGATATATCCCATGGCATTCAATATTGAAAGTTTCAAGAAAAACTTCAAAGACGTTACCGATAAGACTGTGAAGAAGACCGGGGAACTGACCACCATCGCCAAGCTGAATATGTCTATCAAGGCGGAAGAAGCCAAGCTGTCCGACTGCTACAAGGCGATCGGTCGTCTGTTCTACACCGCAGAAAGAGACAATCTGGACAACACCGAGGAGATCGCTACCTATATTATGCAGGCTGACAAGATCAAGGCTGTGATTGCTGACTGTCAGAAGGAACTGGCTCTGCTGCGCAATGTTGTGATCTGCGAGGGCTGCAATAACGAAATTTCCGGCGACTGCATTTTCTGCCCTATCTGCGGTCTGAAGGTTACCAAGCCTGTGGCAGAACCTGCCGAAGAAGTATGCGAATGCGACGAAGAATGTGCGTGTGAATGCGCCTGTGAAGATGCTCCCGCAGAAGAATGCAACTGTGAATGTGAATGCACCTGCGAAGAAGCACCGGCAGAAGAATGCTGCTGTGAAGGCGAATGCACCTGCGAAGAAGAGCCCAAGGCTGAATAATCGGGCATACAACTGAAACCATGCAAGAGATAAGGAGCAGGGGATACTACACCCTCCGTCTTCTTATCTCTTCCTGCTTACTGTGCCAGAAAAATGATGATTTTTGAAAAATATCTGCTGCCGGATCTGGTTCTTTCCTCTTTTCGGGAGATAACACCGGCTCTGCTGAAGGAGCATGGGATCCGTTTCATCCTGTCGGATATCGACAATACCCTTGTTACATATGATGATGCCGTACCCACACCGGATGTGCTGGACTTTTTTGCCATGCTGGCAGAGAGCGGTGTGACCATTGGTTTTCTCTCCAACAACCATGCCGACCGTGTGGAAACCTTCAACAGGAATCTGGGGTATGTTGCCATGCCGGATGCCGGAAAGCCGGGGATAAAGAAAGCCGGAGAAGCCATGGCAAAAATGGGGGCTGTTCCGGAGAATACCATGTTTCTGGGAGATCAGCTTCTGACAGACGCCGCCTGTGCGAAACAACTGGGTCTGTTCACGGTGATCGTGCCGCCTATCAGGGACAGGACAGATCTCTTCAACAAATCCAAACGGGTCATTGAGATCCCGTATATGCGTAAATATCAA
>JAFZET010000447.1 GCA_017560565.1 Clostridia bacterium
CCGCAAATCTGCCAGGGCGCTCAGGTCGCTCCTCAGCGTTGCCTTATCCTCCCTGGTAGTAAAGCAGGTATATTATACCACAGATTATCACCAAAATATGTTTACTTTTTTAAGTTTGTCCACGATATTGGGTACACATTATATGATCATTGACGTACCGGCTCAGATCATGATATACTGAATATAACATTATATGATGACCAGAGGTGGTGTGGCTATGATAGATGTAATTGCTTTGATACAGACTTTGGAGAGTGAGGAAGAACGGGAATATTTTACGAAGTTATATGATGAATATGCCGCCAGAGTAAAAAAGGCAGTGAAGCGGTATATTTACAATGATTCCGATGCAGATGATGTGGTGGGATTCATTTTTGTGAAGATTATTGAAGATAAAGACAGTTTTGTGAATGTAGACGATGTGATGGCTGCCCGTATAGTTTTCAGAAAAACAAGATCTATATGTATCAATGTTATCAAGAAAAAGAAGCTTTCCTGTATGTCCATTTCCGATATTGTAGAGGATGAGGAAGGGAATATTGAGGATTTGGAAATCCCAGATGATATAGATATTCCTGGAGAATTGGTGAATGCAGAATCTGTTCAGAAGTTGCAGGAAGCAATCAAAATATTACCGCTGGAACATCAGGACATCATTAAACTGAAATTTGAAGAAGAACTGACGAATGTACAGATTGCAGGAATACTTGGAATGAATGCATCCACAGTGGGAACAATATTGAATCGGAGCATGACGAAACTACGGAAAATATTGGAGGAATACTATCATGACTAACGAAAATTCAAATTTTCAGATTCTCATGCGTCAGGCGGTTAGAAACTGTGTGGAAGAAGAATTTTTTGAATTCAGAACAGGTGATGTATCTGGCGTGACGGTTCATCCGAGAATCCGACGAAAGGTAAAGGCTGCAATTCGCCGGATGTATCTGCGCTCGTCAGTGGGATGGCAGATTCTGAGACGCAGTGTGGCGGCTTGTCTGGTGATTGTGACTGTAGCATTTGCTTCTGCTATGTGTATTCAGCCGGTACGTGCGGCATTCTGGAATGCGATTGTTACATGGTATGAAGATTATATTGGAATTTTATTTATATCTGACGGAGAGTATCCTGCAAAAATTCAAGAACGAAAATTCCCTGAAATACCTGATGGGTGGGATTTGGTGATAGTAGGTGAATCTGACATAAATGGGTTATATGAAATAACAGGCCCTGCTGGCGAATATGTAGCATATGAACAACGAGTATGTGCGGAGATTTCACAGGGATATGACAACACAGAGTGTAATATTCGGGAAATTTTATTAAATGGTAATACAAAAGCTCATATAATTACATATTATCAAGATGAAGCACTCATCATCACATGGATAGATCAATATGAGTATACACTTTTGGGGGAAATTATTACTGAAGAACAGTTAATTGCTATAGCAGAAACGATTAAGTAAATAGAAAAAGCGATTTTATCGCTTTTTTTGTTGTAAAATTACGCAGGAAAATTATGTAATGAAAATACAAGAAATTTTTGAAAGAATTTTTTAAAAAAGTGAGATGGATTTATTGGTAAATTGAAATAGAAAGTAGAGGTGAAACCTCAAAAAAAAAGGAAGGTGATTATGTGAAAAAAGTATTAACATTTGTGATGGTTGGTGTTCTGATGCTAACCTGTAGTATGGGGATTTATGCGGCTGCCCCAGAAACAATAATACCGTTATGGGATAACATTTACAGTATGCCGATGTCTTTCTCATTTGATGGTACAAATGGCACAGTCAGTGCTTCTGTTACAGGAAAATCGGGAGTAACAACAATATCGGGTACCTTAACGATTTACGAAAAAACATCAACTGGTTGGCGGTATGTAAGTTCTGATTCTGATACTGTAGAAGCGAGAAGTATGACATTGAGTGTTTCATTTACGGGTGTAGCGAATGTTGAGTATAAAGCCGTATTTGACGTTTCCGTTACTCGAAATGGAGTAGTGGAACCGGAAACGAAAACAGTATACAAAACGTGCTGAATAATAAATTGATATTGTATATGAATGGATATTGATCAATAGAAAATATCCGATTGAAAAAAAGTGATTCCAATTTGGTGTTTTGAATCAGCGATCGGGGTTCAATACATAAATAAATTGTATTCAAGACAGAAAGGAAGACAAAATGAAAACTAAGAAGTTTCTGGGACTTGTACTGGCACTTGCTGTATGTGTCGGATGTGCTGTAGTACCGCTTCAGGCACAGGAAAATGCCTGCCAGCACTCACTGGTATTATGCAGCGGTAACCTGGAAAGAGAGTACTTAAATACTCCATTTGGTTGTTATCAGGAAGTAGTAAGAGATTGTGCACATCACTGTGCTGATTGTGGTGTCTATATGGGTACATCCAATCATTATCTGCAGACATTTGGACATAATTGGGAAAAAATTCCGGGTAGGGATGGGTATATATGTTCCGAATGTGGTTATCTCAACTGAGAAATGCAATGAACAGCAATTCCCTTTTGGATGTGTCAAATGGGGTATAGATTTATCTGTACCCCATTTCTGCTATGCAAGAGCCAAGGAAAGGATATCAACATGAAATACCGTTTCGTATTGCTCACAGTAGCGGCAATGCTATGTTTTAATGCTTGTACTTCAGTAAACAATCCGGAATCCGCCGAAACCGCAACTGATACTGTAACGACAGACCCGACAATCCCGCAGGAGGTGTGGGCGGGATCCGATGTATATGAAGTAATCCCGCTGATCCCGGAGTCGGGACCATATGCAGGAGAAACACTGATCTATAATGAATTTATTCCTGCGGGCTTTTTTACTACTAAAGAGGAAATTATATTTAAGGATTGGAACGAAGAAGCCTATGCCTGCTATATAGAGAGCTTTGACTGGGAAGGAAATCATCTGGGAAGAAGCATGGATGTCCATCCGGAATCACTGGCTCTGTTGAAAGATATCCGTGAGGATGGCACCAGACTATATGTAGAAAACGATCTGGCAGAAAAATGTATTCTGACCATCACCACACCGACAGGCGAAATTACCGCTTCCTATGCCATGCCCGAGAATCCGGGGTATTTTTCGTTGTATGCTTTCTGCGGTGAATACATCGCAGTCGCTTTTCAGGAAACCCTGCAGCTGTACGATATGTCTTTGCAGCCGGTGAAGGAATATACCATCCCCAAGGAAATCGACATTTTGTACGACATATGGAACGGGCGGCTGTATTATCAGGATTGGTATGGAGAGATCTGGAGTCTGGATCCGGAAACAGGCGGCACCCGGCAGGAGGCGGATTTTATGCCGGAAAACGAATGGCGTTCGGGGGTGCAGAACCGACAGCATATGGATTTTGACAGCAACATCTACGACGTACAGACAGACGGGATCTTCCGGTATACGGTGGATGAAAGCGGGGTATATCAGAATCCGGAGACGGATACTCCGTTTCTGGCATGGGAACCTTCCGGACTGCGGCTGAGTGATGTGGAAATTCTTTCTGTATTGGATGGAGACCACTTCTTTGTCCGGTTTTCCGGTCTGGTGGACGAAAAGACTGTGTACGCAGTTCTGAAAAACAGTGGTACTGCATGGAAGGGGGACAAGCAGGATGTTACTTTGATGCTGTTTGATATGCCTCTTGCAGAAACTTTACGGACGGCGGCCTATGTGTTCAACCGGGAAAACAAAGAATACCGTATTACCATTCTGGAAAGTGACCTGAAAACCTCGGATCCGGAGGTATCAGAAGTTGTATTTAAGGAATTTTCAGAAGGAAGGGTACCGGATTTACTGGTGTTCAATGAAGATATGGAAAGCCTGTATCTGAATCTGGACAGGCAGGGATATCTGACTGATCTGTCGGAATTCGCCCCACAGCTTACCGGCAGTGCAAAAGCAGCTGTATCCGATGGCAGCGGAATAAAACGGGTTCCTCTGCATATCTGGTACAACACACTGGCTGCAGCAGCGGATACAAATATGCAGCCTGCGCCTCTGACAGCGGAGACACTGGCGGAACTGGCTGCTTCTTTGCGTGAGGAGGATATGCTGTTCTCCGATCAGGTATATGACCGGCTGTATTCGGTGATCCAGTCTGGTTTTGTGGATAAGGTTACTGGAAAATGTTATTTTGATACACCGGAATTCCGGACATTTCTGGAAATTCTGCAGAACAGGGAAGAGTATTTCGCTGCAGATGTTGCTGTTTTTGCCGAACAGTATACACAGATGCTGGCCTATCAGTTCACCGACACCATGCTGATGGAGGATATTCATTTTGACAAGGTACGGTTGGTGCATCTGCCGCTGTACAACTACAAGGCACTGGGTGTGGCCAAGATCGCATTCGGGGAAAGACCGTTTTCCCTCTGCGGCTACCCCGGCGTGATGGCGGTACCCCAGTTTGTCACCAGCCTTGCTCTGCCGGAAGCGGCGTCCTGTCCGGAGGGAGCAAAGGCATTTCTGGAATTTCTGCTTTCCGATACGGTACAGACTTCCTCCCGGGTGATGGAGCACGCTTTCCCGGTGACCGGTTCTGCTGTGGAGAAGCTGCTGGAAACAGACTGGTTTATCTTTGCTCTGCAGTTCCATGAGGAAGAGGAGAACGGCAGGATGTATACTTCTGCGTTTGTAGATACTGCTGTCAGCGAAAGTGAACCGGATATGGAAGAATGGGAACTGTATTCAGAAGAACAGAACAGTTCTCTGCAGCATACGATTGTTGAGTACACCCAGGCAGATAAAGAAGCACTCCGCTCTCTGTTAGAGGATCCAAGAGCAGGACAAATAAACGATCCTGTACTGCAGGCAATCATAATGGAGGAAATATCTGCGTGGTATTCCGGTGACCGTACGATGGAGGAGACTATAAATGTACTGCAGAGCCGGGTTGGGATTTATTTGGCTGAATAGAACCCTGACATGAAAAAATAAATGCTGTAATGGATATTACTATATCATCGGGAACATATATAATGCTATATTGTAAATCATTTAATGGTTTACATATTCCGCCCGACGCCAGACGCAGTGCGGAACCACACCGGAGAGGAGCATATGGACGAACAAAACACCGATTTAAGATGGGTCAAATGCCCATTATGCAACGCAAAAACAAAAATAAAACTCTATAAAGACACGGTGCTGCTCAACTTCCCGCTGTATTGCCCGAAGTGCAAAAAGGAAATCCGCATCGATGTCGTACAATTCAAGATGGTACAAAGCAAAGAGCCAGACGCATAAAGCGCAGAGCCTGCTTCCCTGATGGTAGGAGAGGCAGGCTCTTTCTGTTTTACTCTTTTTCCGGTTCCTGTTTACGCAGAACTGTTAATACAGAAACAATGATAGGCAGCAGTGCTTCTGCTTCTGTTTCCGTACAATCTGCTATGTACTGCTGGAGCTCAGCCATCGCCGGAGAGGGATTAACAAGCTCCGGATAAAAAATTTCCTGTGGATCCAAATGCAGTGTCCGGATCAGCGGGTACAGGATTTCCAGTTTGGGATTGCCCTTGTAGTTTTCGATGTTCAGGATGGTACGGCTATCCATATTAGCCTGTGCTGC
>JAFZET010000448.1 GCA_017560565.1 Clostridia bacterium
CGTTTATGCCCAGGAAATCGAATTTGATGGGATTGAATTTCAGCTCACTGGTTTCTCTCATGGTCTCCATACCTCGTTTCAGTTCTTTTTTCGCTTCAAACAAGTGCCATTTCACCGTACCGACAGGAATCCCCAATTCTGCTGCAATATCCGCCTGTTTCCGGTTCTCGTAATAATATGCGATCACGATACGCCGCTGTGTGCCGGAGAGATAGGCAATCTCCTGCTGCAGCCGTTTTGGAATATCGTCCTCCCCTTCCCCGTCTGTCTTTGCATCAGGGTCAGCCAGCTGATCGGCAATCTCCTCCACGGGAACGCCGACAATGGTTCTTGCCGCATCCCGGTAGTAATTGCTCAGGGCATTGTGGGCGATGGTCCATATAAATTTCGCCGGATCTGCAATATCGTCACGGACAATCAGCACACGGAATGCCTTCAGCACAATCTCCTGTGCCAGATCCTCCGCATCCTGCAGATTCCGGCACCGCTTCAGGGCGAATCCGTAAATGGGCTTTGTGTATTCCGTTATGATATTCTCGGCATCCTGTCTTGTCACTTGTCTGTACCTCTTTTGAAAGCTTTCATCTCTATGGACACGGAAATGAAAAAAGGTTGGCGGTTTCACGGAAATTTCCGCAGAAAAAAGCACCGCAGAATTTTGTGGTGCTTTTCACGGCTTTCAGTCTCTGTAATTCGGCAGATATCCGCCCATGTTCACCAGCCGCTTCTGGATCTCATGTACATCGGCATCGTGTACATCGGTACTGTGTGCATCACATACAACGGCGGCACCGATTCCGGCAGCCTGTCCGGTGATGTAGCAGCCCGGCATGACACGGATGGAGGACTGCATATACCGGTCTGTGCAGACACAGCGTCCGGCGGTCAGCAGATTTTCGATGCCGCTGACCGTAAGAGCACGATAGGGAATGCCGTAGCTTTCGCCTTTTTTGTACCGCAGGGAGGTATGATCCTTGATGAAGGTTTCGTAGCCCGCCTTGTCGTTGGTGGGGGAATGGATATCGATATTATAGCTATAGCGACCGATCTCGTCTTCAAACACGGCCTGACGCTTGAAATCTTCCAGCACCATACGGTAATCGCAGGTGATGCGTCGGCTTTCCCGGATGCCCAGATAGGAGGCGGAATATACCAGCTCCGCTTCCTCGAAACCGTCCAGGTATTCCTTATAATACTTCCGGTATTCCAGAAGCTGTTTTCTGCCCTTGACGATCCCTTTCGTCAGGGAAGCGGATTCTCTTGCATCGATATCGTATACATGACCGGCATTGGAGCCGCCCAGACCGTTGGGGAGGCTGACGCCCTCTCCGTTTTTGCTTTCTTCCATGAGCCGCCACATACCCGGCAGATGTCTGTCTTCGTTAGTGAAGATACCATCGGCAAAGGCATCGTCCAGTCTGCGGCTGTCGGGACCTTTCACACGGCTCCAGTCGATGCCTGTCCACAGTCCGCAGAGGGTGGTTGCCATAGTTCTGCCGTTTTCATCACCGTATTCCCAGCCCGCACCGGCGTAATACGCCAGATCCCCGTCACCGGTACAGTCGATGTACACTTTCGCCTTTACGGCAAACACAGCCCCCTTGGCGGCACAGATCACGTATTCGATCTTTCCGTTTTCCACGATCACATCGATCAGGCTGGTATGGAACATATACTGCACACCGGCGTCCGTTACCATATCGTCATACAGGATCTTCAGGGTTTCCACGGGGATGGACATGGGACAGTAGCGGCTGAATCTCGGCGGCGCTTCGATTCTGATTTTGTCGTAGATTTCTCTTCCGATCCCGCCGGCAAGAAAATTTTCTCCGTCCCCGAAGGTCATATAGGCAGGCACCAGCATGGTCGTGGCTGCACCGCCGAATGCAGAAAAGGACTCAGCAAGGAACACACTTCTGCCCTGTCTGGCACAGCTGACGGCAGCGGCGACACCGGCAGGACCTCCGCCTGCCACGAATACATCCACATCATATTTTACGGGAAGCGATCTGTTATAAGTGATTTCCATACATATACCTCCGATGTTTTCTGTTATCTGCAGATCCCGCTGATCCGGCAGGCAGAAAGGATCTTGAGAAGGGTCAGGCGATTCCGTACATAGGGTGCATACAGCAGGGATCTTTCCCGGAACGCCTCGTCACCGGGAAGTCCTGCTTCCTCGATGGTGGTCATACATCCCGCAGATTCAGCAAGAGCACGCAGTTCACCTGCATCCGGCAGAGCGGCGAACAATGCCTTCACGGCTCTGTCCGTTTCCGCAGGATTCTCCACACTGATTTCAGCAAGGCTGGAAGAAGCGGGGGTTCCGTCCGGCATATTTTCCTTCAGGATGCCGGGGGTCATATTTCCGAATGCTCCGTGCAGATGAGATTCTGCGAAAACCGATTCCAGATCCAGTCCTGCCAGAGCATCCCACGGAATTCCGTCATCCAGAGCAGCTTTATAGGTATCCATCACAGCGAGGGTACCTACACATACCTGTTCTCCGTGGAGAGCACTGGTTTTTCCGTTGATGACAGCCATTTCCCAGAGGTGGGACATATGGTGCTCAGCGGCTGAGGCAGGACGGGAACTGCCGGTCAGCTGCATGGCGAGCCCGGAAACCAACAGGGCTTCCAGTACCCGGCAGGTGTAATCCTGTACTGTAATGTCGTTTTTGTTCTGCAGAGCGTCCAGTACCCCTTCCAGGGCAGCTTCCGTCAGGGCAACGATATTGGGGCATTCATACTCCCCTGTCAGCAGATGGGAAAGATGCCAGTCGAACAGCGATGTATACTTTCCCAGCACATCCCCCACACCGGAGGCGGTCAGTCTGGCTGGCGCAGCGGCACTGATCCGGGGATCGGCAAACACAGCTGCCGGCGGTGTGGATACAAAAGACAGCTTTTGTCCATACCAGGTCATGGCGGCAATGCCGGACATGAATCCGTCCACACTGGCGGCAGTGGGATAGGAAACGAATGGCAGTCCGGCGGCATTGGCACAGTATCTTGTGATGTCATGAAGCGATCCGGAACCGCAGGCGATCAGGATATCCGGACACTTTTCGTCGATCATCCGTTCCCCGCCAGCGGTCTGCACCTCGGTGGCGTGCGCATTGCCAGGGAACACAACGCAGTCCTCCGCATGA
>JAFZET010000449.1 GCA_017560565.1 Clostridia bacterium
ACAAATTCACCATCGTCAATGTGCAGATTGACCCCCTTGAGGGCCAGCGTTCCGTTGGGATATGCTTTTTTTACGTTTACAAAATCGATCATAGTAAATCCTATCCGGCACAGATATGCGCATCTGCACCATCTTATGGAGTGTTTCCATCCACAAAAGCGGCACTATCCACAATAAATATAGACATTTCATGGCCGTTTTATGAAATTTCCGCAGTAAAGCACAAATAGGGAGTGTACCTGTCCGAAATCCGGGCAGATACATCCCTACGTTGTCTTATCGAGTTTTGTGCCGGATCAATACTTGACAGGCTTGGTTGTCAGATAACGTTTTACCATCAGAGCTACCTTGAAGGTAATCGCATGGTCGAATTCCCGCAGATCCAGACCGGTGAGCTTGCGGATCTTTTCCAGACGGTATACCAGGGTGTTTCTGTGTACAAACAGCTTTCTGGAGGTTTCGGACACGTTCAGGTTGTTTTCAAAGAAGCACTGGATGGTCATGAGGGTTTCTCTGTCCAGAGCATCCAGACTGCCGTTCTTGAATACTTCCTGCAGGAACATTTCGCACAGGGTAGTGGGCAGCTGATAAATCAGACGGCCGATGCCCAGATTTTCATAGCTGATGATGTTCTTTTCGGTGTCGAATACCTTCCCCACTTCCAGAGCCACCTGGGCTTCCTTGTAGGAACGGGCCAGATCCTTGATGTTGTCAACCACGGTACCGATACCGATGGAAACCTTGGTATAGAATTCGGAGTTCAGGGTATCGGCGATGCCCTTGGCTACCTTTTCGATTTCCTTGATGTCGGTGCTGGGCTTGATTTCCTTCACCAGAACGATGTCCTGTTCGCCGGTGGAGATCACATAGTCCTTGTTCTTGTCCGGGAAAATGTTCTGTACCATATCAAAGGACAGCACATCGGACTTGGAGTGGAACTTGATCAGGAATACAACACGGGTTTCTTCCGCATTGAATCGCAGTTCCTTGGACTTGATGTAAATATCGCTGGGGAGGATGTTGTCCAGAATGATGTTCTTGATAAAGGAACTCTTGTCGTACTTTTCATCGTACAGATTCTTGATGTTGGAGAGGGATACGGCAAGAACCGTCGCCATTTTTTCTGCGAACTTGTCTTCCCCTTCGATGAATACAATATACTCCCATTTGGATCCGGAACCGATAGGCTTGTAGGTGTAGCCGCCGGAAGTGATTGCGTCAGAGGTATAGGCCAGCTCATCCCGCACGCCCTGTCTCATTTCCCCGATCTTTACCAGTTCGCTGCAGGCAATGATAACGCCATTGTCATCGATCACGCCGATTACGCGATCCACAGCATCTCTCATTTGATGAATGATTCCTTGAAACAGACGATTTGACATAGGATGCCCCTTTCGATATTCTTAAAAAAATGGAATTGTATATACTATACTATATTTTACATGACTTTTTGTATTTTTTCAATAGGAAAATAAGGATTTTTTATAAAAACGGCAGATTTTTTCAGTTTGTTTGCGTGTTTTCCAACAAGACGCCGGAATTTTACCCTCTTAATTCCCATTTTTGCCACTTATTACCATTCTTTATGCATAGAACTCTCCAAAAAGGTAATTTTCATTTACCTGCCAGTATTGCGTTTTCGGGAATAGTGTGGTATACTGAAAGCCGTAAACCGGATTTTACCGGACAGTATACGGAATCCATCACCGGAGGAACAGTGCACAATGGCGGAGCTTGTCTGCAGAAACATCGCAACTATTTATAATGACTTTTCCGGAAAGTTCGGCATTCCCCGGCAGAGCGGACTGGCGGATGTGGAATCGGTCATTGTTTTTGAACCGGAATTCCGCTGTGCCGATGCTCTCAGGGGACTGGAAGACTACTCCCATCTCTGGCTGCTGTGGCAGTTTTCGGAAAACGGAAAAACCACGGCACAGGCAAATGGCGGCTGGAACCCCACTGTCCGTCCTCCCAAGCTGGGCGGCAATACCCGTATGGGCGTGTTCGCCACCCGTTCCCCCTTCCGTCCCAACCCCATCGGTCTCTCCTCTGTGGAGCTTGTCCGGGTGGAATGGGATACCCCCCGTGGGGCAGTGATCGTCGTGCGTGGAGCGGATCTGATGAACGGCACGCCGATTTTTGACATCAAGCCGTATCTGCCCTACACCGATGCCCACCCGGATGCCCGTCACGGTTTCGCCCTGACAGAAACACCGCTGACGGTGGACTGTCCGGAGTCTCTTCTGGGAAAACTGCCTGCCGAAAAGAGAAGCGGTCTTCTCTCCGCCCTTGCACAGGATCCCCGTCCCGCCTACCAGAATGATCCCGCCAGAGTATACTGTATGCCCTTCGGCGGCTTTACGGTATCCTTTACGGTGTCGGACGGTATTCTGACCGTATGCAGTATCACACCGGGGTAATAATTTACACTTTTCTCTTGCAATCTGTCTCCCGCTGCTGTATAATGAAACATTATCAAACAGAATCCATCAAAAAAGGATACATATTATATGAAAACCAGATTTGTCATGGGCAATGAAGCCATCGCACTGGGTGCCATTGCCGCAGGTGTGCAGGTGGTGACCGGATATCCGGGTACTCCCTCCACGGAAGTATTGGAAAATGTCGTCAAGCACAACCCGAAAAAGGAAGACGGAACTGATGCGATTTATGTAGAATGGTCCGTCAATGAAAAAACCGCCATGGAAGTGGGCGCAGGTGCCGCTTATGCCGGAGCCAGAGTTATGGTGACTATGAAACAGGTGGGGCTAAACGTGGCTTCCGACCCGCTGATGTCCCTGGCTTATGTGGGCGTCAAGGGCGGTATGGTGATCCTGGTGGCAGACGACCCCGGTCCCATCTCCTCCCAGACCGAACAGGACACCCGTACTTTTGCCATGTTCTCCAAGCTGCCGGTATTTGACCCCGCCTCTCCGGAAGAAGCATATCAGATGACCAAAGACGCATTCGAGCTGTCCGAAAAGTACAGAACGCCTGTTCTGCTCCGTCCTACCACCCGGGTATGCCACGGCTATGCATCCATGGAGATTCCGGAGGGACGATACGAATACACACCGGAAGGCTTCGTGAAGGATCCCAAGTGGGTCATCTTCCCCCGGCTGTCCTATGCGGCACACAAACGCATTGAAGAACAGAACCGGACCATGACGGCAGAACTGTCCGCCTATGCCGGGAATACATACAAAAAAGGAAGCGGCAGAAAAGCCATTGCCGCCGGTGGTGTCAGCTATGCCTATACTATGGAGGCGCTGGCTCTGCTGGGCATCGATATTCCCCTTCTGAAGATCGGTACACCCTTTCCGTTCCCGAATGAGCTTGCGGAAGAACTGCTGAACGAAGCGGATGAAGTGCTGGTTCTGGAAGAACTGGATCCGGTCATTGAACGGGCACTGGTGCATCTGGTGGGCAAAAAGCATCTGCCGGTGGATATTCGCGGCAAGGAAGACGGCACTGCTCCCTCCGCCGGAGAAAACTCCGTAGACGGGATCCTGTCCATTCTGGCATCCTATCTGGGCATCGATCTGCCTGCCGGATGCGTAAGAGAAGAAACCCCTGCCCTGCCTGTCCGTCCCCCCGTACTGTGTGCAGGCTGTCCCCACAGAGCTTCCTTCTATGCCGTCAAGCAGGCCATGAAGGGCAGAAAAGCCGTATTCTGCGGGGATATCGGCTGTTATACGCTGGGCAACGCCATGCCGCTGGATATGACTGACACCTGTCTCTGCATGGGTGCCGGGATCACGGTGGCACAGGGCATCGGTCGGGTAGAACCGGATACCGTATGCTTCTCCTTCACCGGTGACTCCACTTTCTATCATACAGGACTTCCCAATCTGGTGAATGCTGTTTACAACGATGCGCACATGGTCGCCATGATTCTGGACAACTCCACCACTGCCATGACCGGTCATCAGCCCAATCCCAACACCGGCAAAACCGCCATGGGTGAGGTTGCGGAAAAGATCGATATCGAAGGGGCGCTCCGGGGCATCGGCATCACCCATATTGCCACAGTAGATCCGCTGGATCTGGAAGCAGCCATTGCTGCCGTATGGAGTGCCGCAGATCAGCCGGGTGCATCCGCCATTATTTTCCGCTCCCCCTGTATAGCACTGTTCCGTCCCACAAAAATGTATCATGTGGACAGCGACGCCTGTATCGGCTGCCGGAAATGTCTGCGTGAACTGGGCTGTCCCGGACTTGTGAAGGACGGCGGCAAAAAGGTAAAGATCGACACCAGTCTCTGCTACAGCTGCGGACTGTGCACCTATGTATGTCCCACCGGGGCAATCCGCGTAAAGGAGGATAAATAATATGAAGAATATTCTTTTATGCGGCGTAGGCGGTCAGGGGACGGTTCTGGCTTCCAAGATTCTGGCAAGATCCGCCATGGAACGGGGCGAGCTTGTGCACACAGCTGAAACTATCGGCATGGCACAGAGAGGCGGCTCGGTGGTCAGTCATGTACGGATCGGCGAAGGCTGCTATTCTCCTCTGATCTCCCGTGGGCAGGCGGATGTGGTTCTGGCTTTCGAAGCGGCGGAAGCGGTACGGAATCTTCCCTATCTGAAGGAGGGCGGTACTGTGATTGTGTCCACCACTGCCGTCAAGCCGGTGACCGATGCGCTGTCCAAAACCGACTACGACGGACAGGTGATGCTGGACTATCTTGCCCGCCAGAATGTCCGTCTGATCGTAGTGGACGGTGACGCACTGGTGGAAAAATGCGGCTCCGCAAAGGTGCTGAACATTGCTCTGCTGGGAGCGGCTGCCCGTGCGGATGTCATCGGCATGACGGTAGAAGACATCCGGCATATCATCGAAACCACCCTGGCGCCGAAATTCCAGGCGATGAATCTGAAGGCACTGGAACTGGGTGCGGCATCCGTGTAATCCTCTGAAAACATTCTGTATTGGGCAGACTGCTGTATATCCCGCAGGATTTTCCGGCAGTTTGCCCATTCTTTTTTCTTTTTCCGCCCTTGACAATCCCCCTGATGCGTGCTATAATTATTTTCACCTGAATAAAACCGATGAGTAAGAGTAGTATCCGGCAGGTCGCTTCCCAAAGAGAGCCGCAGATGGTGGAAATGCGGCGGCAGCAGATCCGGTGAATGGACTTACGAGGGCAAACTGAAATCCCCGTATGCGGGCAGAGTAGGAGCGCCGGCAGCCGACCGTAATCCCGGCAGGTGTATCGTGGGTACACCGCAGAGTGCGTCACATTTCTGTGGCGAAATAGGGTGGTATCGCAGAAGTTTTACAGCTTTTGTCCCTATGAACTGGGGCAAGGGCTGTTTTTGTATGCAGCCAGGCCCGCTTGCATACTTTTTATACAGCCGCATCACGGCGGCGGAATGGAGTCTCACATGAAAATCAACGACACACAGCTTTCTCTGGTAAAAGACCGGATCCGTACCCTGCAGGAATTCGGCACACCCCTGTATAAGGACAAACTGGCTCACGTAGATCCGGATGCGCTGACCACGCCGGAAGATTTTGAAGCTCTGCCTTTCACCGAAAAGAGTGAGCTGCGCGAAGTGTATCCCCTGGGCAATCAGGCAGTACCGGATTCCGAAATCGTCCGTATCCATTCTTCCTCCGGCACCACCGGCACACCCATCATCATTCCCTACACCAAGCAGGATGTGGAAGACTGGACCACTATGTTTGCCCGCTGTTATGAGGTTGCCGGCATCACCAACCGTGACCGGATCCACATTACCCCCGGGTATGGTCTGTGGACAGCCGGCATCGGTTTCCAGCTGGGCTGTGAACGGCTGGGGGCAATGGCGATCCCCATGGGTCCCGGCAACACCGACAAACAGCTGAAGATGATGGTAGACATGGGTTCCACCGTACTCTGCGCTACTTCCTCTTATGCACTGCTGCTGGCGGAAGAAATCGAAAAGCGGGGTATCCGTGATCAGATCAAGCTGCGCAAGGGCGTCATCGGTTCCGAACGCTGGGGCGACAAGATGCGTCAGCGGATCTCCGATGAACTGGGTGTGGAACTGTTTGACATCTACGGTCTGACCGAAATCTACGGTCCCGGCATTGGTATCAACTGTGCCAAGGACGAACCCATGCATTACTGGGACGACTATATTTATCTGGAAATCATCGATCCCAAGACCGGCAAGACCCTGCCCGACGGGGAGATCGGCGAAATCGTCATCACTACCCTGAAGAAGCAGGGCGCTCCCCTGATCCGTTACCGCACCCACGACCTGTCCCGGATCGTTACCGAACCCTGTTCCTGCGGTCTGCGTTTCCCCCGTATCGACCGGATCATCGGCCGCAGTGATGACATGGTGAAGGTAAAGGGCGTGAACATCTATCCCGGTCAGATCGAAGACGTACTGCGGGACGTAAACGGTGTCAGCAGTGAATATCAGGTCATGATCGACCACATGAACGGCAAGGACATCATGACCCTCTTCTTCGAGATCAACGAAGGTGCCAACAAGGAAGCCATGGAAGAAGTGGTTCGTTCTGTATTCAAGACCAAGATCGGTCTGCTGATCGAGCCCAAGGCTGTAAAGATGGGAGAACTGCCCAGAAGCGAAAAGAAATCTACCAGAATCTACGACAACCGGTATTGAGAAAAAGGCACGCTGTCCTGCTGGATGGCGTGTTTTCTTTTGAAATTCTCATTTTGCCATTGACACAGCAGAAAAATCATGGTATTCTTACCCTGAAAGTATTCTTCACCGGAGGCAGTTATGTACGATATAAATCGCATTGAATCCCTGCGGCTGGCGGCACTGCAGCCGAGAATCGATTATACACCTTTTTACTATCAGTTCCATAAATCCTATATTGCACGCCGTTCCGATATCAGCGCATCCCACCGGTTTGCCATGGCACTGACCGATGCTTTCGATAACTGGCCGGCGGAAATCGCTCCGGGTGAGCTGATCGTGGGACGTCCTTCGGAAACACCGCTGACCCCGGAAGAACAGGCGGAATGGCAGCTTATCTCCCAATATGCTCTGGGAGAACAGCACGCTCCCATCGGGCAGGATTCCCACATGGCTTTTGACTACAATCGTCTGCTGACCATGGGTACTGCCGGTATCAAAGCCATGATCGATGAAAAGATCGCTGCACTGCCCGAAGGTGCACCGGAAAGCGTAAAGAAAACAGACTTTTACCACTCCTGTCAGATCTGTCTGACCGCTCTTGAACGGCTCAGCGACAAGTACGCAGACAAAGCGGCAGAGCTTGCGGCAGCGGAAACGGATCCCGTACAGAAAGCGGAATACGAAAAAATTGCGGAAATCTGCCGGAAGGTGCCGAAATATCCTGCATCCTCCTTTTATGAAGCGGTGCAGTCGACAGCATTTGTGACCTACGCCATGTCCGTCAAGCCCCTGCGCCCTTCCATGCTGCAGTATCAGCTGGGCAGACCGGACCGGTATCTGTATCCCTATTACAAAGCGGACAAGGAAGCCGGTGTTCTGACGGACGATTTTGCCCAGACGCTGATCGACTGTATGTGTATCCAGATCAACCGGCGTGTTCCCAGCGGGCTCTCCTCCGGCTTCATGGTAGGCGGCAGACTGGCGGACGGTACACCGGTTTCCAATGCAATCACCCGGATGTGTATGCGTGCCATCGGTCACAACCGGTTGGTATATCCTTCTCTGGGGCTGTGCCACTGTTCGGATACCCCGAAAGAGGATCTGGAGCTTGCCTGTTCCCTGCTGGCGAAGGGACATTCCCACCCCGCCATTTTCAATGACGATGTGATCACCGCAGGACTCCGGTATTACGGACTGGCTCCGGAGGATGCCTGTTCTTATATTCACTCCACCTGTGTGGAAATTACTCCATGTGCCTGTTCCAATGTGTGGGTGGCAAGCCCTTACATGAATCTTCCAGGTGAACTGGTTGCCGTCCTGAACAGCGGGACGTTTGTTTCCATGGATGAACTGTACAATGCCTACACTGCCCATATCGCCCGCCGAATCAAAGCCAACTGTGATTTTCAGATTCTGGGACGGTATGAACGTGCCAAATATTGTCCGGATCCCCTGCTTTCCTGCTTCGTAAAAGACTGTCTGGAAACCGGTACGGATATCGAAGAAGGCGGCGCACGGTGCAACTGGATCATGCCCTCCTTTGTGGGAATGGCCAACGCTGCAGATGGGCTGGCTGCCATCCGGAAGCTGGTCTTCGAAGACGGAACAGTTACGCTGGAACGGTATAAGGCTGCTCTGGCGGACAATTTTGCCTCTGATCCTGCTCTGCACACCATGATCCGGAAACTGCCCGGCTACGGCAACAGCGACATTGCGGAAGGCAACCCGGAATGGTATGTAAAGACCCTCTCCGCCTGGATCGCAGACGAATGCGAACACTATACGGTTCCCTTCTCCGGCGGGCGGCTGATCCCCTCTCTGTTCTGCTGGGTCATGCATGACCGGTTCGGTCAGGTGACAGGCGCAACCCCCGACGGACGGCTGGCAGGCTTCCCGCTGGGTGACGGCTCCGGTCCCGCACAGGGCAGAGAAATGGAAGGTCCCACCACCTCCCTGCTGTCCTCCACCTGCTGGGATCACACCCGGTTCATCGGCGGCATTGCGGTCAACATGAAATTTTCCGCTTCTCTGCTGGGTGAACACAGTACGGATATGCTGGCTGTACTGATCGGCACATATCTGGACAGAGGCGGCTTTGAGATCCAGATCAACGTCACCGACAACCGGATTCTGGAAGACGCCCGTTTCCATCCGGAAAACTACCGGGATCTGGTGGTGCGCATCGGCGGCTACAGTGACTATTTCACCCGTCTTTCTCCCACCATGCAGGAGGAAGTCATCCGCCGTACCTCTCATACACTCTGATAAAATGGCTGCAGGATCCACCGGTTCTGCAGTCTTTTTGTATGCTTTTCAGAACCTTACAAAATCCGGTCATTTTTTCAGCGGAATTTTTCTCGGTTTTTTCGCCCGTACACCTTGCACTTTGCCGAAACGTGGTATATAATATTAAGGATTGATTTTTTATTGAAGTTTGTAACGAGGTATGCATGTTTAAGCAAGGTTTTGACAACGACAAGTATAACGCACTGCAAACAGAAAAGATTCTGGAGCGTATCTCCCATTTCGGCGGCAAGCTGTATCTGGAATTCGGCGGCAAGCTCTTTGACGACTACCATGCTTCCCGTGTTCTGCCCGGCTTCAAGCCCGACAGCAAGATCAATATGCTGATGCAGCTCCGGGAACAGGCGGAGATCGTTATTGTTGTGTCCGCCCCTTCTATCGAACAGAACAAGATCCGGGGAGATCTTGGCATAACTTACGATATGGACACACTGCGGCTTATCGATGCTTTCCGTGAAAGAGGACTGTATGTAGGCAGTGTGGTCATCACCCAGTATGCCGGACAGGCAGGTGCGGATGCGTTCATTGCCCGTCTGCAGAATCTGGGCATCCGGGTGTTCAAGCACTATATCATTCCCGGATATCCCACCAATCTGAAGCTGATCCTCTCCCCGGAAGGTTACGGGAAGAACGATTATATCGA
>JAFZET010000450.1 GCA_017560565.1 Clostridia bacterium
CCCGGCAAATGCGAAGATCTATGATACGCTGTACGCCGAATACCTCCGTCTCCATGAGATTTTCGGAAGAGGCGAAGAAAACGGAGAAGGGTATAACGATGTGATGAAACGGCTGAGAGAATTAAGGAATAAGTAAGAATTCAGAATTACAGAGTTCAGCCGGAGGCTCAGGATAACATACAGCAGTAGATCCGGTATCTCAAAAAACGTTTTGAACTACCTATAAATACACAAAAAAGAAGGAAACAAAAGCCATGTTCAAGGATAAGAAAGTGGTGTTTTCCGGGGTGCAGCCGTCCGGTTCGCTGACCATCGGGAACTACCTGGGTGCCATCAAGAATTTCAATGCATTTTCCGAAGAATACCAGTGCCTGTACTGTGTGGTGAACGAGCACGCCATCACGGTCAGACAGAATCCTGCTGATCTGCGGAAGAGAACCTATGAGACTCTGGCGCTGTATATGGCCTGCGGGCTGGATCCCGAAAAGAATACACTGTTCGTGCAGAGCCATGTGGCGGCACACGCAGAACTGGGCTGGATTCTCGACTGCTATACCATGTTCGGCGAACTGTCCAGAATGACCCAGTTCAAGGACAAGAGCGCCAAGAACGCTGACAATATCAACGCAGGGCTGTTTACCTATCCTACCCTGATGGCCGCCGATATCCTGCTGTACCAGACGGAACTGGTGCCTGTTGGCGTGGACCAGAAACAGCATCTGGAGCTGGCAAGAGACATCGCAGAACGGTTCAACGGCATCTATGGTGAAACTTTCGTGGTACCGGAAGGCTATATTCCCCCCGTGACCGCCAAGATCATGTCCCTGGCCGAACCCACCAAGAAAATGTCCAAGTCTGACGAAAACGAAAACGCCGTTGTCAGAATTCTGGACCCCAGGGACGCCATCATCCGGAAGTTCAAGAGAGCCGTTACCGACTCCGGTAATGAAATCCGCCGGGGCGAAGGTAAGGACGGTATCGAAAACCTCATGTCCATCTACTCCGCCTTCACCGGCAAGACCCTGGACGAAATCGAATCCGAATTCGACGGTGTTGGCTACGGTGATTTCAAGCTGGCCGTTGGTGAAGCCTGCGCAGACGCCCTTGCCCCCGTTCAGGCAGAATTCGACCGCCTCATGAAGGACAAGGCCTATCTGGAAACTGTCATGAAAAACGGCGCCGACATGGCAAACTACATGGCCGCCCGTACCATGTCCAAGGTAAGACGGAAGATCGGGTTTGTGGAAATCAAGTAAGAAGTAAGAGATACGAGGTAAGAAGTAACAGGCTGCAGCCGGAGAATAAAGGATACCAGACAACGATAAACCCGGTATTACCTGCGGTAAACCCGGTATTACCTATGGTAAGGGCCTGTCGCAAGTGAAAAGTTTTGGTCGAGCTTTTTCAAAAGCTCGCAGGGGTTGAGGGGACAGCGTCCCTCATCGACCTCCGCAGAGGTCGAAATACCCAGGCGGCAGAAGGAGTTCCTCTTTTTGGTACTTTTTCTCCTCGATAAAGGAGAAAAAGTACAGATACACAGTATGGATATAAAACAGGGTTGGCGCATTTCGGAAAATTTCTTCCATAATGCGACAACCCCATTCCCCAAAGGTGTTTGACCGCTTTATCTTAAAACCCGAACAAAGCGAAGCGCAGACGCTTATTCCTCTTCTCCCTCGGCAGGCACGTCCTACCAAACCCGAACAGCCGGTATTCACCTCCGGTGAAACCGTAGAGTTGATTTCATCAACTCTATCATGCGTTACCGCTGTCAGTTCGATAACGCTTTGCCTGCACTGCACAAAACCGCTGTAATACGTTTAAAGTTTTGCCAGGCTTTTTTCAAAAAGCCGCGTTCTCCTTTCCCAACAATCAGGATAAACTAAAAAAGAAAAAAGATAGAAAGAAGGATACCACAATGAAAACCAAAGCTGTAAGACTGTACGGTAAGATGGATCTGAGACTGGAAGAGTTTGAACTGCCGGAAATCAAGGACGATGAAATTCTGGCGTGCGTAATCTCCGACAGTATCTGTATGTCTTCCTATAAGGCTGCTTCCCAGGGTGCTGACCATAAGAGAGTTCCCAACGATGTTGCCGAAAATCCCGTTATCATCGGTCACGAATTCTGCGGTAAGCTGGTAAAAGTCGGTGCCAAGTGGGCTGACCAGTTCAAGGAAGGCGATAAGTTCGTGATCCAGCCCGCTCTGAACTATAAGGGCTCCCTGGCTGCCCCCGGCTACTCCTATCAGTACATCGGCGGTGACGCTACCTACGTAATCCTGCCTCATGAAGTTATGGAACTGGGCTGCCTGCTGCCTTATGACGGCGACGCTTACTTCTACGGCTCCCTGACCGAACCCATGTCCTGTATCGTAGGCGGCTTCCATGCCAACTACCATACCACCGCAGGTTCCTATGTACACAAGATGGAATGCAAGGAACGGGGCAATATGGCGATCCTGGCAGGTGCCGGTCCCATGGGTCTGGGCTGCGCTGACTATGCCATCCACGGCGGCAATCCTCCGTCCCTGCTGATCATCACCGATATCGATGACGCCCGCCTGACCAGAGCTGCTCAGCTGACCACTGTGGAAGACGCTGCTGCACACGGCGTAAAGCTGCTGTACGTGAATACCAACAACATCGAGAACCCCGTGGAATATCTGAGAGAACTGACCGGCGGCGCAGGCTATGACGACGTGTTCGTATATGCTCCCGTAAAGCCCGTTGTGGAAATGGGTGACGCCCTGCTGGCACATGACGGCTGCCTGAACTTCTTCGCAGGCCCCACCAACCCCGAATTTTCCGCTATGTTCAATTTCTATAACGTGCACTACGGCGCAACCCACATCGTTGGTACCAGCGGCGGCAATACTGACGATATGAAGGAATCCATCAAGCTCATGTCCGAAGGCAAGATCAATCCCGCAGGCATGATCACCCACATCGGCGGTCTGGATTCCGTTGCCGAAACCACGCTGAACCTGCCTCACATCAAGGGCGGCAAGAAGCTGGTGTACACCCACATCAATCTGCCCATGACTGCCATCGAAGACTTCGGCAAGGCAGCGGAAGAAAACAAGGGTACCGAGCTGGGCGACCTGTTTGCTGATCTGGACGTCATCTGCAAGGAAGCAGGCGGTCTGTGGTGCGCCAAGGCCGAAGAACGGATCCTGAAGCTGGCGGCAGATCTGTAATCCGTACACTGTCTATATATGAGGGGCTGTCGCAAGTTGAAAAATTGCGCTGGCATCCTATACAAGGAAAACAAAAATCCAGAGGTGTTACTACTGCATCTCTGGATTTTCTTGTTAGTATTGTACAAGCTGTTCACAATTTGTTAATGCTATGCGACAGCCCCTTTTCTTTGCTCTGCTTCTGAAGGGATCTGTTGATGGAATATACGTGTGGTTTTTGCGCGGAATAGTTCAAATTGTATAAAAATAAATAAAAATACAAAATTTATTTGTTATATA
>JAFZET010000045.1 GCA_017560565.1 Clostridia bacterium
AGCTCCTTGGGGTTCTTGTCAAAGTCGGGGTTGCACTTTTCCTTTACCCATAGAAGAGCCTTTTCGTATTCCTTGGCATCATAGATGCCCTCGGTCATTCGACGGATGATCTCAACCTCGTCAACGCTCTCGCAGCAGGCTTCCAGGGTCAGAGACAGTGGACCGACTTCTATCCCAACTGCGACTTCCCGGAAGCCATGCTCAACTCCTCCTTTGACTGGAACGGCGCCCGTGAACCCTACATTCTTGCCACCGAAAACGACGTTCTCAATGGGCTCGGTATGCTGTTCATGAAGCTGCTGACCAACCGTCCCCAGATGTTTGCCGATGTTCGTACCTACTGGAGCCCCGAAGCTGTCAAGAGAGCTTCCGGTTACGATGTAGAAGGCGTTGCTCTGGAAAACGGCGGTTTCATCCACCTGATCAACTCCGGTGCCTGCTGCGTGGACGCCAATGCGGAAGCAAAGGACGAAGCCGGCAACGCACTGATCAAGGAATGGTACAACGTAACCGAAGCCGACCAGAAGGCGATCATGGAAAACACCACATGGAACTTCGCTGACCTCGGGTACTTCCGTGGCGGCGGGTACTCCTCCCGTTTCGTAACCAAGGCAGAAATGCCCTGCACCATGATCCGTCTGAATCTGGTGGAAGGTCTGGGTCCGGTTCTGCAGATCGCAGAAGGCTGGACTGTAAACCTGCCCGACGAAGTGACCGACGTGCTGTGGAAGAGAACCGACTACACCTGGCCCTGCACATGGTTCGCTCCCCGCTGTGATGGCAAGGAAGGCTCCCCCTTCAAGACCGCTTACGATGTCATGAACAACTGGGGCGCAAACCACGGTGCCATCAGCTACGGTCACATCGGTGCCGACCTGATCACCCTGTGCTCCATCCTGCGGATCCCCGTATGTATGCACAACGTACCGGACGCCGACATCTTCCGTCCCGCCGCATGGAACGCATTCGGTATGGACAAGGAAGGCGCTGACTACCGTGCCTGCGCCAACTACGGTCCCCAGTTCAAGAGAGTGACTAAGTAATTCTGAAAAGAATACAGAAATACCCGCTTTCCGTAACAGGATGGCGGGTATTTTTTGGTGTTATGCGTTCCGGCAGCGTCGCACCCAGTCTGCCCAACGGGGATCGGCTTCCAGTTCGGCTTTGACTCTGTGGTAGTCCGGATTACACCAGAACGGCCAGTCATCTGGCAGGATTGCAGGGGCATTGCGTGCAGACTCTGTCGGCGGGACAGTGTATTCCACACCGGCTACCAGAGGGGCAGTCAATGTACGGGTCTTTCCATCGGCAATTGCACTGAAAGCTTCGGCATTCTGCAGGGCTTTGTCCAGAGAAATAAATGCATCATCATAGTATCCACGTTCACCCTGAAGTCGTGAGAGATACATCCACAAGAGGGACACAAAACGGTGGTACTCACCCATATTTCCATCGTCACAGATCAGATCAAACTGAGCAATAGCACCCTTTACCTTTTGAATGGGCATATCGCTTTCAAAATTCCGAAGATCGGAAATCAGAGAGAAAATGATCTGTTCAGCACATTCCATTGCCGAACGCAGCAGAAATGCACCGATGTACTTTGCTTCCTCTTTTCCATCTGTAGCTTCGGTACGCAGGTATTCCCGGCAACAATTCAATTCCGGCATACGCTCGGCATATGTAAGTGCTCTTTCATATTCACCGTAATTCCGACAGAGGGGGACCAGTATCGCAACGGTTCTGGCAAACACGGCTGCGTTTCTCGTATTGTCCATCAGCTGGATACAGAGCTTTTCCGTTTCCGACCAGTAGGGATTTTTCTTTTCCTTATCATAACAGTATAGAATGCAACCGTCTTCCCCGTATCTGCGCCAGGTTCCGTGCCGTCTCCAACCGGCTTCCCACAGGGTTTCTGCCAATGTAATGATCAGTCTTTCGTTTCCCGGGAACTCAGCAAGCCCTTCTCTGAGGATAGCAAGGCATGGCTCCACCCATGTATCGTCTCCGTCATGGGGAATATCATATGCCTCTACCTGTGCCAGAATAGCATCAATCTTCTTTTCTCTATTTCCCTCATACCCGAACAGCTCATCAATGGAAATCCCGAAATAATTGGCGAGAGCGGGAATGGTCTCCATATCGGGATACGCACCGCCGTTCTCCCATCGGCTGACTGCCTGACAGCTTACGCCAAGCGCCAGTGCCAGATCTTCCTGGGTACGTCCGTCTCTCTGCCGCAGCTGCCGGATGGTTTCTCCCAGATGCAGTTTCATATATGATTCTCCTTTGTTTCTGTGATGCACCGGTGTGATTTCAGTATAGCAGACAGACCGTCAAAAAGCAATCATCAATCGGTGGTTTTGTTTTCAATCACCGGTTTATAAACCAACAGAAAAAGAGCCTCACGGGAGACTCTTTTTTCCGGTTCAGTCTTCGTCCTCGTCGGATTTCTTCCGGGATTTCTTTTCCGGCTTTCCATCCTCTTCCTCGTCGGACTTCTTCTTGGCTTTCTTTTCCTCTTCCTCGTCCTCTTCCGGTTCGGGCAGCAGGGTGATGGTCATGGCCACGATCCGGTGGTCCTGGATCCCCGTTACCTTCACATGGAGCCGGTCGATTTCCGTTTCAAATTCCGTGCCGTCGTCCGGGATCACGCCGTAGTTGGAGAAAACATATCCGCCCACGGTGTCATATTTGTCCACGGGCAGAGCAATCTCCATTTCTTCCGCCAGATCGTCCAGAGGGCAGATCCCCTGTACATCCCATGTATCGTCTCCGGTACGCACCACCATGGGTACTTCTTCCTCATGGTCTTCGTTGTCCGTCAGGTCACCCACAAGCTGTTCCAGTAGGTCGTTCATGGTCACGATCCCGAACATACCGCCGTATTCGTCCAGCACCACGGCAAAGTGGTTACGGCTGGTCTGCATCTGACGGAACAGTACGTCCGCATGGATCCCCTCAGGCACGTAGAAGGGTGCTTTGATGGCGTCTCTGACCACAACATCCTTCCCCTGCTCCCGGAGCCGGAAGTAGTCCTTCACGGACAGCACACCGATCACATCATCCTTGGTTTCGCCGCAGACGGGGTAAATAGAGTGGCGGGTCTCATGGATCTCCGCTTCCCAGGCTTCCAGATCGTCTTCCATCCAGAGCAGGCAGATGTCCGTCCGGTGGGTGGCAAATTCGTCAACGGTCAGGTCGTCAAATTCGAACACATTCTGGATCATTTCCTTTTCGGTTTCCGCAATAACTCCCTTGGATTCCCCTTCATCCACCATCAGCCGGATTTCTTCCTCGCTGACGTCTTCATCCTGTTCATTGGGGTCAATACCGAACAGCCGCAGAACGCCATTCATGGAAACGGTCAGCAGCCACACAATGGGACGGAACGCACAGGACACGCTCCACAGCATCCCGGACAGCCCCAGAGCCACCGCTTCGGGTTTCTTCATGGCGATCCGCTTGGGCACCAGTTCCCCCAGGATCAGGGTCACATAGGACAGGATCAGAGTGATCACGATTACGGATACACTGTCGATCAGACCTGCGGGCAGAGCGGGATTCATCGACAGGATCCAATTTGTCAGCCGCTCGGAAAAGTTATCGGCGGCAAATGCGGAACCCAGAAATCCCGCCAGGGTAATGGCTACCTGAATGGTGGACAGGAAGCGGGAGGGCTCCTCCGCCAGTTTACGCAGAGTCCTTACTTTTTTATTGCC
>JAFZET010000046.1 GCA_017560565.1 Clostridia bacterium
CCGCCTGCCGGACGCCCCGGAAGCTGTCCGGTATGTACCGTTTGCAGGCAGGTATCCGGATCTGCAGATCACGAAGGACACAGACTGGAATCAGGAAAAGCCGGTTAAGCATACCATATTTGCACTAAGCAGCAGTGACACCAGCCTGCGTACCTACAACATTCCGGCAAAGGAAGGCGACACCGTCGAGATCATCCCCGGCAGCATGACCCTGACCCTCACCGGCGACTGGACGATCCGATTCGGTAAGGAAGCAGACAAGGGCATCCCGAAAGAAGCCATCAAATACGGGAAATGATCCCACAAAAACCGCAGTACGCCACACTGCGGTTTTCTGCTGCCGTCAGAGTAACGGGCACGGTATCAAACATCACCTTTTTTATCGTTCCCTTAATTCTTAATTCTCAATTCTTAATTCTAAATTCATAATCCCCCGCCGTCCCGGGCATACTATGTATATCCCAACCCAAAGGAGAACAAAGTATGCCCATTTCCCATCTGGATGCCGATTCTTTCGGTGCCTTTGTTGCCAGCGACACCCCTGTGCTGGTGGATTTCTACACGGATGGCTGTCCGCACTGTATGGCTATGTCCCATGTCCTGGAGGAAGTGACCGCCGTCCGTCCCGCCCTGCCGGTGGGCAAAATCAATGTGGCGGAAGAAACCGATCTGGCAAACGCCTATGTTGTCCGCATCACGCCCACCGTAATGGTCATGCAGAACGGTGACATTGCCGCCCGTTTTACCGGAGAAACCGATGTACCGGCTCTGCTGGATGCCGTAGACAGCGGATATCCCAACCCGCCGGAACCCTATCCGGAGAGTACCCCCACTCTGCTCCACGACTATCCCCCCCCCGCCAGTCCCCGGATGTACAGCGATCCCTTTTCCGCCCCCGACCCGCTGACAGGTCAGTTCTTCTGACCCCCGAACACCGGAAACCGGACAGCTCCCCCAAAAGGACACCTCCGGCTTCCGGTTTTGTTTTTTACTGCTTTCCGCCGACGGACACCATGGGAGAGGCGCTTCTCCCCCCCACCTGCACCGCCGCCGCACGGATCCACCGTCCCCCTGTGCCCACGTATATATTGGAGCGGGCAATGGTCAAAAGACCCGTTTCCCTCCAGGGAGAGGCTGTTCCGGCATCATTGATGCTGCACACCCGATACCGCACCGCCGCCAATCCCTTTGGCAGTGTATCCCGGAACTGCAGGGATGCACCGCTGTACAGGCGTACATACCCGGACAGACCACCGTCCTGCCCCTGTACTTCCCGTTCCAGCGTGTAGGAAGCAATGGTATTCACCGGATCTTCCGCCACCGGCCAGCTGACCGTGATCCTGCCGCCATCCAGCGGAAGCGTCGTCTGCACCTCCGCAGGCGCCAGCGGTACGGATGCACTTCTCTCCACCAGCTGTGCGGGCAGTGCATATCGGTTCAGGGTAACAAAATCCTCCGGATCCTGACCATCCCAGTCCGCCGCATAGGTGCGGTATTCCGCTGTCAGAGAAACCTCCCTGCCCAGCATTTCTTCCCCCAGAGTCAGGCGTGCTTCCGTCAGCTTTGCATCCGCATACACAGTCTCCTCCGTGAACGCATCCGTCCCGGGCAGGCGATGGCACAGCTGCAATCCCGTCACCCAGCCGACCCTGTCCTCACCGGGAACCAGCGTCCACCAGAGATTGTGGGTGTATCCGGCATACAGAACCGCTTCCATCGAAAACACAGGCAGAACCGAAAACCGGCGCTGGTAGATCCGGATGGATTCCGTCTCGATCCCACCGTTTGTCAGCGTGACCCAGCCGTTCTTCCGTGCCGCAAAAATTCTGTCCGGATCAGTATCCCAGGGGATCCGGCAAACCGGCGTGTCCCAGCCTTCCATGGCAGTGAAAGGCACTGTCCCGCTGTCCAGCTGCAGCTGCAGATACTGCGCAAGATCCCCAGTCTCCGCCGGATCCGCCCAGCCCACAGTGATGTACAGATCCTCCGTCAGCCCGTCCCGGTATGCGGCATAATGGAAAGCTTTCCCATCCAGCCGCAGTGCCAGCCCGAAATACCGCCCCACGCAGGTCATGGTTTCCGTTGCATAACAGCGCATGGTTTACGCCTCCTCTGCCAGCAGAATGAAAATTTCCCCTTCGGCAGGCGTCTCCGGCAATACCGTCCCAAAACGGATGTTGCGCACGGCAGGAGCGCCGGTGGTGTCGTTTTCCGCCTGCAGAACACCGGTCATTTTTCCGCCGGTACGGGGCATCAGATCTTCCGCCGCCACGCCGCCTACCGCCCCCGCATCTGCCGCATAGGCAACGGACTGCAGACTGCTGACGGGAGAATCCACCGCACCGCATACATTCTTGTTGAAACGCTTGTCCGTAATCATTCCTTCCGAAACCGTCTGTGCATCCGCCGGTACGCTGACGCTTGCCAACAGCAGATCCCAGATTTTTTCACTGCGGGTGATCCCGGAAAAATCCTCTCCGAACAGGAGTACAAAACGTCCCTCCTCACGGTACAGACGGAGAATCACCAGATAGCTGTGTCCCGCTTCCACCGCCGCCGTCACCGGTTCCTCCACCCACGCCATGTGACCGGCAATCCAGCCGCAGCCGGGACAAACCGTCAGAGCCAGCCCCTCTCCCGGCACCACCTGCAGTGCTCCATCCGTGGGACAGATCACCCCGTCCGAGTAGAAACACTGCATCATCCTTGCGAAAAATGCGGCATCCACCGCCTTGTCCCCTCTGGGGAAACCGTCCACTGTTTCCACCACCGACGTGGAGTCGAACATCCCGCCGGTTACATTGATCGTTGTCTGCATACTTTGATTCCTTTCTTTTCTTTCCTCATCCCGGGATACCGTCCGTCAGCCTGTGAGAGCCGTTTTCAGCCGCACAACCCCATCCCCGAAAAAGGGATACAGCCGCAGGGTTCCGCCCTCACAGACCATATCCAGAGCCGTCAGCCGCACCGCCATACGGATCCCCATGGCCGGAGAGAAGATCTCGCAGATGTCTCCCAGCCGGTAATCCACTCCATACCGGGGCTGTACATCCGATTCCGCCACGCAGGACAGTCTGGACCGTTCTCCGGCAGCGGCAAGAAGCGTTTTCCCTCTCTGCACCAGTGCTGCCCGGTAAGTTTCCTCTGTCTCAAAGTCCTCCGGGCGCAGATCCGTGGTCTTTTTATAGCCCTCTCTGGGATTTTCCGCCGCTTCCGGTGTTTCGACCGTCACAACTGTACCGTCACCGCCTTCCACATACAGACGGGTACATACATCTTCCCGGTACAGCTCCTCCTCCAGGCTGGCAATGTTGCCGAATTCTTCACTGAATACGGCACGGTTCACCGCCGGATCGCTGTCCAGACTTCTGTCCGTGCCCTGCACCAGCGCAAACCGGAGACGTCCGTCCGCCAGCGTGACCGTAAACGAAGCCCCAAGCGGTTCCAGCAGCCCATGGATCCACTTACCCAGGTTCTCTCCGGCTTCCATCCCGACCTGCACAGTACCGCCAGGCTCCGGCAAAGTCGTATCCATGACCGCAAAAGACAGATCCCCCGCCCACTGTGCCATGACCGCCAGAACCGCCTCCGCCGCCGTACCGCCGTAAACCGCATCTGCCGCAGCCACCCGGTCGTACAGCAGGCATTCCAGCATCCGCCCCTCGATGTGCAGAAGCCCTTCCCGACAGATCAGGGTCTCGATCCGCCCGCAGTGCTCCCTGTCGCAGAGATACACAGCACGGGCCGCCGTGGAAAGCAGTGCCGCCCCATCTTCCATGGTGCCCGCCAGAGGAAGCACCGCCGTAAAGGTACCGCATTCGTGATACCGCAGAGACCATACCACCGAAATAGCCGCATCCACCGGCAGGGAAATGGCTGTAAACTGTCTGTCCAGAAAATACAGTTCCATGTCTCCTCCTCAGATCCCGTAATAGAGCGGCGTAAATGCCAGTCTGGCGGAGAGATATTCCGCTCCGCTGTCCGCTGCAATGCTGACCGCATTCTCGCCCACGCCCAAAAGGAAAAAATTGCTGTCCCTGTGGAAGGTGAACCGCCTTTCCCCGTTGATCCACAGATTTCTCTGCCGGGGTCGGGTGTCGATGCGGGCTTCCTGACCGTCCGTCAGTACCGTCTGCAGGCGAATAAACGCATCTCCCATCCGCAGTACGGGATTTTCCACCGTCCCGCCCGATGCTGTCAGCCAGGCATCAAAGCCGCAGGAGGCATCCCCGGGGTTGATCACCTTCGCCGTATCCGTAGTCCGGTAGTATCCGGTCGTCATCCCCGCCCCCCGCAGGAAATTCATGGGAAAGGTCAGAAGGGGCAGGGACTGATGGAACTGCACCTGCACCGCCCGGGCATCCCTGTAAAAGGGATCCGGTGCCAGAAAAGGCAGATACACCTCCGTGGGTGTGAAGAAATTCACCTGCCGGAATTCCGGCTTCCCACAGGGGATCACATCAATGCACCGGGTCACGCCGTCCAGAGTCACTTCCATCTCCAGCGTGTGCAGCGGATTCATCAGCGCACAGACCCGGCGGCGCACTTCTCCCTCTATTCCGTGGATCTCCGCCGTAATACCCATATACCGTTCCCCGAACCGTCTTGTTACCGGATGCCCGCCGGTACCGTCTGCGTACGGTTCGGTTTCCACAAACAGCTCCGTGGCACCAAAGCCCTCCAGCCCCTCTTCCAGCAGCCGCAGATGAGCCTTTTCCCCGGGGGAGATCAGCAGATACCGCCCGTTCTCCCTGTCCGTGATCCGGATGGTGTAGGCACTGTCCCAAATTCCGTTTGTCATAGTCACCTCATGTTCTCATCATCAGCTCGCTCTGCTGCCGGATGGCTCTGGCTGTCTGATACGGTGTACCCGTGCCGGTGCGCAGATAGATATTCTGCTGCAGATTCCTTCCGCCTCCGCCGGAACCGGTCACTGCCGGTGCGTGGATCCGCTTCCCCGTTTCCGCAAGAGCCGCCTCAATGTAACCACTGCCGGCCAGAATCCCTTCTGCGATCCCCCGGGACAGCATCACACCCACTTCATCCCGCATTTTCGCAGAGGGCGACCGGATCTGCAGTACCCCCTTGGCCGCCGCCATAGCCTGATTCGCTACAGATGCCATAGCGGATACCACCGACCCGGCAGAACCCCGGATCCCGGCGGCAATTCCGCCTGTCATGCCGACTCCGACAGAGTACCAGTCCCCCTGGAACGCATTTTTAGCACTCTGGGCAGTCTGTCCCGCCGCCGCAGCTATCTGTCCCGCACCGGAGGAAAAACCGCCTGTCAGGGACGATGACGCCTGTACGCCTGTCCCCCGCCAGTCTGCACTGCCGAAGGAAAGAACCGCCGCCTGTGCCGCTCTTCCTGCCGCATCCGAAGCCATACCGCTCAGCCCCTGCAGAGATCCGGCGATGGATCCCATAATGGATTCCATGGCGCCTTCGATCCCGGAACCCGCCACAGCGGATGATACCGCCGTCTGCAGTCTCTGTGACAACCCGGCCATCTGCCGTTCCAGGGACGCCACAGACGCCTGAAACGCACCGGTGTCCAGCAAAGCTGCAATGGTTATACTTCCGTCTGCCATACTGTATCTTCTCCTTTCACCTGCTTCTTTTTCCGGATCCGAACCGCCCCTCTGGCCTGCCGCAGCTTCCGTCGGAGTCCGTCATCCTGCACCTCCGTCAGATCCATGGTACGGAGCCTGACTGCCTGCATGAAGGGCGTGTTCTCCGGCAGAGAGAAAAGCAGAATCATAAACTTCCACCAGTGCATCCGAACCTCAGTCAGATCGATCCCGTATGCCAGCAGAAAAGAGGCAAAAATCCGGTCTCCGTCCGCTTCAAAATCAAAAACCGGCTCTTTGGCACGTTCTTTCGCACCGGGACGGTTTCTTTCGGGATCCATGGCATAAAAATCCAGAATCGAAAGCACCAGTGCCTCCGCATCTATCCCAGCCGGTATGTCCCGGCAGTACAGCCGCAGAAGCAGTGCCGCCCGATCCGCTTCCGTCAGAGCCGGATCTTCCGCCATCATCCCGGTCAGAAGTCCCAGCCGGTAGTCTGTTTCCACCGGCACCTGCACACCATCCACCCAAACGACCTCCGGCAGTCCCCGGGTCAGCACGGAGCAGCCTGTCATACCGCACACTCCGTGTTCAGTCCCAGGGCGGCGGCTCTGGCCAGATATTTTTCCTCCGTTTCCTGCCGCAGACGATTCAGCTCGTCGATCTGTCCGTTGACAAAGTCCATAAAATCAATGTACGCTCTGGAATACACTTCTGCGCTCAGCACCGTGCCGCACAGTGTTTCCCCTGCACCGTCACCGAAAACCTCATCAAAAAACTCCTGCAGGATTCCACAGTGGCAGGAAAGCAGATCGTCCGCATCCTGATCCCGGCGGAAACCGGCCAGATTGTTCCGCAGTCCCCCCAGAGCCGCCAGCAGCCGGTTCATACAGCCCACTTCACTGATGTCAAAGGGCATTGTGATTTTGTTCCATGTCCAGTTTTTGTTCATTTGCTCCTCTCACTCCTTTTCCTCCGCCGGCAGCAGACAGGGGGAGTGCCCCCTGTCCCAACCACCGACCCAAAGATCAGTCCGCTGTAAATGTACCGGTGGAGATCACGAATGTCCCCTGTACCGGTGCGGAGATCGCCTTCATTGTGCCGGTGTACAGCAGGGTGTCCGTCCCCTCACCGCATTCGTCCGGAATCACGGACCAGGTGCGTACCGAGGCTTTGCATACCCCCGTACTGCCTGCCTCGTCAAAGAGATCCGCTGTACAGATCTGTACCCACGCATCGCTGCCGATCAGCTCTCCGTCCGTGATCCGGCGCAGTCTGTCAATAACGGGATTGCCGGTGTACACTTCAAATTCGTAGTCCACCGTAGGAGCGTACCCGGTCACATCCGTCCGCTTGACGCTTTCGTGAATGTACCGTCTCTGGTAGCTCACCGCATTTTTGGATTCCATAAATTCCGTGAACCCTTCCCCGATCAGGGACCACACAGGTGCATCCGCTGTGCCCGTGTTCATATAGTGCCGTCTGTCCGAGCGGTTCACAATTCCTGTTTCTGCCATAATCTGTCCTTTCGTTGGGTTATTTTTCCCTCACAAAGAGGCTTTCTGCCGGTACCGTACCGTATACGACGCCCGGTATTCCTCTGTTCCGTCCGTTTCCACCGAAGACCGGGCGGGAAGTGCCGTCAGTCTGCAGCATTCATACACCCTGCAGGTATCCGGTTGTGGGGCAAAAGTTTCCAGATACCGTGTCAGAGCCGCAAACCATTCCAGTGCTTCCAGTCCGTCCGCCGGGGTATGGGGAACTCTCAGAAATACCGCAAAGGGAACCTCCCCGATGAAGGAGCCGTCCACGTAGGAGCGTACCTTCACCGTGCCCGACAAAGCCGTTACCGTCCCCGCCGGCAGAGCTTTTCCGGAAACCGGCATACCGGGCAGTCCGCCTTCCCCGGATTCCGGAAGAAACCCACAGGGAGCACCTTCCCAGCTGTTTATGTGATCGCAGATCATCCGGATCACGGAATGTTCCTCAGCCATCAGTGCCCTCCTTTCCCGCACCCGCCAGTGCCTTTGCCGTTTTCTGCTGCCAGTCAGCCAGGGAGACCGCTTTTGCCGCCTCAAACCACTGTCCGCAGGCCTGGGGATGCTTCTCCTTCCGGAACGGACGTCTGCTGTAATAGCATCGTGCCGCATGGGATGCCGTCCAGGTCACAAATCCGTCCCCTGCCATGCCGGACCGGCAAAGCGCACCGGTGTTGTAGGGTACATAGGGCTCACAGGAGGCAAGCACCGCCTGTGTAAGTACCCTGCTTGCCTGCGGAACACCGGAGAGAATCTTCCTTGTCAGCCCTGCGGTATCTATCTTTACATCCACTTTCAGCATACTGCGCATCTGCCGTTTCCTCCTTATTCCGCCGTAATGGTCCAGCCTCTGCCCAAGCCGATCCCCCCCGCAGGAGGTACCACCGCCCGAATCCGCCAGACCTGTCCGTCCGGGTACTTCCGGTTCCCCGGTGCAATCCGATCCCCGGGCTGCAGAGCCGCTTCCGCCAGGGTCACAAACTGCCCGGCCTCATCCACCAGACAGGTGCGCCTGTCCCGGATCCACAGCTGCAGCCGGTTTTCTCCCACCCCTTCGCCGTTGTCCGCCGCCCGGAGGGAAGATACCGCTCCGTGACAGACATATCGGCGGAAAACAGGTCTGTAGTCCCCGTCATAAGTACCGTCCCGGCAGAAGAATGTCCATGTACTGTTTTCCATTCGCTTCACCTCAGACCCACTGCTGCAGTACCCCAGCCGTCCGCAGGAAGCTGACCGCCCCCGGTGCCACAGGCATACCGGCCACCCGGATCACGCTGTCTGCCAGCTGTACCCGGTTTCCGCCGGCACTCTCCGAAGCCACCGGACGATCCAGTCCGGAATCCAGCTGGGCACAGACCGCCATTTTCAGCGCCTTCTGTCCGGCGGGATCCAGATCTTCCGGCAGACGGGGACTGAGCAGTGCCAGAATGGTTTCTTCGGCACAGGGCAGGTTTACGGCAAACAGTGCCGCCGGCATCACTCCGCCGTATTCGGACTGATAAAAGCCGTAGTCCACCATCATGTCTCCGCCCCTTTACGCCATGTAGCGTACAGCCAGCTCGGGATATACCGCCTTGAAGCCGTAGAGCACGTCCATGGACAGCATCTCACGCTTGTAGCGGATATCGTAGCCTCTGACCACGCGGAGGGAAATGCCGTTGTAGGTGGTCACATAGGATTCCACACCGGCAGGCGCAGACAGAGGACGGGTTACAAAAGCAAAGGCATGGGGATGGAATACCAGATTGGCTTCGTGGCTGCCTGCTACAGTAACCGTAGTACCGGCACCGGCAGTCATGGCAGGCGCAACCTTCACAGTCACTTCGGAAGCAGAAGCTACAGTATCCTCCAGAACGGTGTAGCTCTTTTCGCCCACGGTGAGAATATCGCCCTTCACCAGAGTCTTGCCGGTGAGAGAAGAACCTGCCAGTACACAGGTATCACTGTTTTCCACAGCCGCCTTGACGGTCAGGGAAGTGCCTGCCAGCGTACCGGCGGTATGACGGCACACAGCCTGGCTCATGAAGTGATCCACACCGAAGACCTTGCCGATGGCACCGGTGCGCAGAGCCGTGGTATCGCCGCACTTTTCCGCATTGACCACAGCGGGAATCTGCTTCAGCCCGGCAGTACACAGGGGACTCCACACAGCGGCACGGCGGTCGGTGGGCACCTTGGCCAGATCCAGTGCCAGAGAAGCCTTAGCCAGATCGTCCAGTCCATCGGGAGCAGTACCGGCTTCGCCAATGGTCTGGTAAACATCCCTGTACAGGTTCAGACCGTCACGGTTGATCTTTTCCGCCAGAGCCGCAGCAGCCGGTTCAATGAACACACGGCGGATGGTCTCGTCATCGTATGCGTCCCAGGCACTGATGGCGGCATCCACGGTAGCCAGCGTGTCCAGCTTCACTTCCGCCGCTTCTTCCACAATGGGTCTGGTGGTCACACCATCCTCGGAGGAAAAGGCTTCCGCTTCAAACTTTACAGGGCGTCTGATCAGAACAGAATCCCCCTGTCTGGCGGCCGCTGCTTCCCCGCAGTCACGGTACACCAGATTCGGAAAGACCAGATTGTCGATCAGCTTCGGCAGGGTCTCTCTTGCGATCTGCTTTACAGAAATCATGTTGCTCATAGTTTTTTGTTCCTTTCTTGTTTTTCGTCTCCGAAACGGTTCCCGATAGGACTCTGCAGACAAACAGCCCTGTCCTTTTCTGCGGATCCGTCCGCGGCGTCAGCAAAGCCCGCAGAAACCTCATCGGTCATCGTTTCAGGAGCATATCATAATATTCCCGATCGGACAGCGTGTCGGGGTCCCGGCGGCTCTCCCCGTGTACAGCACCGCTGGAGGCTTCATGCCCGCTGGGTGCCATCTGCCCGAACCCGAACAGATAGGGATCGGAGCTCATCAGCCGCTTCACGGATTCTTCCACACCCGAAACACCGTTTTCATCCGCCTGTACACCGGACAGATCCAGTGCCTTCGCCGCCAGTGCAGGATTTTTCGCCCCCATTCTGGCAAGCACATACCGCACCTCTCCATCGATGCGTACCTGCCGGAGCTTCTCTTCGTGCTCCGCTTTCAGCGTTTCCAGAGCGTCCGTCTCTTTGCCGCCATCCGTCCCCTCACCGGTTTCCCCCGGCAGGATTTCCTTTGTTTCGTCCATGTGATTCACCTTCTCCCTCTCAAATTCGGTTGTCTGCCGTGTACCAGCGGCTGCGGAACTGCTCAGGCTCCATCAAACCGGCTTCCACTTCCCGCAGGTCTCTGGCACGCTCGGATTCCGTATCGATAAAATAACTGTCATCATACCGCACACGTACCGCCGGCACCGTAAAGGATCGACCCAGCAGATTTACCGCCGTCCAGAGCAGGGGCATAACCACCGCCTGCAGGTACGCCGTCACATTCTGGGCATGCTTAGCGCAGTTCTGGCGCATATCCTGCCGCTCACCGGTATACTGGGTAGCGGTCAGCTGTGCCTTGCCCTGTACGCCGGAGAACAGATACTGCCTGGTCCCCAGCCCGCACCGGAACGCCAGATAATCCAGCTGCGCCTGCACCGCCTCCCGGTTCTCCTCCGTACGCAGGGAGGGGTTGTGCTCTTCGATCATGGGATTGTCCGCCAGATCCGAGTCCCCCACCGTCATGAACAGCTGCTGGGCAACATCGTCCGGGGTATACAGATTTCCGGCGTCGTCTCTGCGGATCAGGGACTGGTTGATGAACACCTTCTTGCCGCCCAGCTTCAGGTCCCGGCAGAAATTGTTGAACGCCAGATCCACCCCACGGAGACAGTCCAGCGCATCTCCGTAAATGGATTGACCCAGTCCGCCGGATCCTTCTGCCGTGTTCTGAATGTTGGGCGTCAGAATGGCGAAGAACGGATACGGGCATCCGGTGTCAATTTCCCGCTCCGGCATATCAGGCAGACGTACTTCCTTCAGCCCGCCGTCTTCCCTCTTGAAATACCGGTTGTGGATCACATACGTGCCGCCTCTTTTGATGTGGACTTCCAGATAGTCATAGACCTGCCCCCGCAGCGTGATCTCGGATACAAACGCCGCTTCGGTGATCCTGCCGCCCTCCACGGAAATGGGTACGATCCCGGAAGCGTCCACAAAGTCGAACCAGATCCGCACGGCACTGCCGCCCTTTGTCCAGCCGTGGATCCCGGCACAGGCAGGTACCATCTCCCGAAGCAGTGCCGCATCGTCTGTGCTGTTCTCCGCTTCTCCGGTTTCATACGCCCGCCATTCCTGCTTCGAGACACCGTCCACCCGGATCAGACAAGCTCCCGTCCCTACCGCAAAAGCACGCTCCACCAGGTAGTTGCTCCTGCGCCAGAAATCCCCCTCGGAAAGTACCTGTTCCAGCCAGACCTCCGCATCGTCATTCCCCAGACAGATCTCCGTCCTGTCGTTCAGCAGCAGGGATGCCCAGTCCTCACAGACCTTTTTCGCCATCCGCATACCGTACATCCTGCGCCGTACCGGATGTCCGAAGGCTGCATTCTCCAGATAGGAGTGAAACCCGTCCACATTCCCGCGCCACCAGTCCTCCCAGCCCCGGATCTTATCATACATCCCGCCGGACACCGCACATCCGTAACCCTCCCGGATCCGCGCCAGCAAATCTTCCCTTATCATTGTTATCTCTCCTTTTTCATACAACGATTCATACCCCAAAAACGATACCGTACCCGAAAAACCACCCTCAGACACGCCCCATATACCGCTCCACTGCATATTCAAACGCATCCAGAATGTCAATATCCGATGTAAAGTCATCCTTGCGGCGGTCTTCGCCTTCCTCCCAGACAGCCTGCGCCAGCCCCTCCATCAGCCGGGGGCAGTGTTCTGTGATCCAGAATTTCCCGGCATTCATCAGCCCCAGCACAAAGGTGATCCGATCCAGAATGGGACGCTTGGCACAGTCGGTAATCTGTATGGGATCCGCCGCCATGGCACGCCGCAGACCATTGATCAGATACTGTGCCTCACTGTCGCAGAACGCATACTTCAGCGGCACACCCGGTGCAAGCTCCCGCAGACGGCTGCAGAACAGCGAAAACTCACGATGGATCCTGCCCGGATCGATCTCCCCCTTACCGCCCGCTATGGCATGATCCGCCAGTGCAAGAATCCCGCCGTCCCGTGGGAAACCAACCGCCGCAAACGTGGTCTTTGACCGGTTCCCCCCGAAATCCACCCCGATGTTGATGTGCTTCAGAGACGGCAGCCGGTCTGCAGGAACCAGAAACCGCGTCCGATCGTCCGCAAAAATCCGGTAGATCAGTCCCTCCGCCGCACACCGCTGTCCCAGAATGTCCCGCCGGTACCAGACCGACCCCGGTTCATACTGCGCCTCGATCTCCGCCAGACGCCCCGGCGTGATCACCGGATTGTCCCGGATGGTAAAATGCCCGTAGTTGTAAAAATGTCCCCCCGGATCTGCCGCATAGCGATCCAGATAATCCCGGTAAATGGGAGAACCGGGTGCGGAGGGGTTCAGATCCCAGAAAACCTTACGTTCTCTCGCCGCCAGCTGCCGGTTGAACGCCTCCCGGATGAAGGAATCATGGTGGTGATTGATCTCCGTAGCGATCCACATCCCGTAGGAATTCCCACGGATCCGCTGGTGGGCATCAGCATTCCTGCCCCCCGCAAAGATCACAACCCGTTCCCCCACCGGTGTCTCCACATACAGACACTCATTGTCCCGGAACCGCCCCCAGCGGCACCGCCCCGCAAAGATCCGCTCCAGCCCCATACCGTTGCAGTCCCCCAGATTCAGCTTGGCATTGCCAATGGTAGAGCCGGTAGCCAGATGGATCCGGTCGGGACTGCGATCCAGACAGGCGGCAAAGACAAACACATTGTCCACCGTCTTCCCCGCACGAACCGCTCCCTCTGCCACATTGATCACACAGTCCATAGCCCGGCGCATATACGCCCTGTGCTTCTCCCCGAACCGGAACTCATGCATGACTTTCTCCCGCCGCAGGCAGATCCGGTGCCGCTTCCAGAATCTCCCGGCGCAGGATAGCGATCTGCCGGTCTCCCGCCGGTTCCGCCGATGCCGCCGGTGCCCTCTCCCTGCACAAATCAAAATACAGCTTCATAGCCGGTACACTGCCCTCTCTGGTCAGCCCCAGCAGAGACGACCACACCCACGGTGCACACATCTCCGCCATGGCTCTGGCCAGAGTGACCATGTCCCCCGGCATGCCGCTCTCCCTGAGCCATTTCTCCCAGGTCTCCCCGTCAACCCCCAGCTTCTCCCGCAGGGTTGTCAGCGATTCCCCACCGGCAAATCCCGCCTCCAGAACCTCCCGCAGAAGCGCCGTCTGTTTCTCCAGCTCCACAGTATCTCCTCCTCACCACAGAATTTGTGTTTCTTTTGTGCCAACAGTATAGCACAGAACATCCGTTCTTGTCGTCCGTTGTTTTTCCATCTCCCTTCCATCCATCAGATCCCCCCATTTTTCCAGTCCTCCTCTATCGATTCAGCAGCAACAAAGAACACCTGTTCCTTTTATTTTCATCCGGTAGTTACAAAGTATTCACATCCGACAGCCGCAAAACGACAAAAAAACAGCCCCCACACGGAAGCTGTTTTGCCCCAAGAGAAGCTGCAGAACCAAAAGAATATAGAATTTTCAACCCAACCGCCCGTTACCGCTCTTCCACATCCAGTGACCAGAACCGGTTTACCCCTTCGCAGGCGTCAATCCCCGCATGGAAGGTTTCAAACAGATCCTCCACCCGCAGGGTCAGGGTGTGTGTGCCGTCCACGGTAATCGTCAGCTGCTTTTCCGCCGTTTCCACCACCAGATCGTGGGGTACGCCTTCTTCCACCGGAAACTGTGCCCCCAGCCGTTTATGCCAGACAATACCGCCGTTCTCCGGTTTTCCCGCCGGATCCTGCCAGAGCCGCCATACATTGATTCCGTTTTTGTACAGCACCACCTCAAAATAGTCCCCGTAGCGCAGCACACCCCGTTCATCGGTTTCCAGATCCCGTGCCAGCAGAACAAGCGGCGCACCGTCCCCGAAAAAGGCACAGCGGGCAGCAATCTTCGTCCCCACAGCAACCTTGTCTCTGGTCAGAAAGGAAATATTGTCAAAACCGTACACGGCATCGGGATTGGCGAGACTTTCCACGTATTCCTCCCGCTGGGCAAACACCGGCGTTTCTTCAAACCGGCGGGAATAGGCATAGGTGAAATCTTCCGTTGTCCATTGATCTTTCGCAAATGACAGATGCATGGCGTTTCTCCTTCAGTCTTTGTATTCCCGCAGCTGTACAGATACGCCGTCCGGGTCATATACGTAGAAATACTTTGCCTTAGGTTCGGGCTGACGGATATCTGAGGGATTCATGCCTTTCGCCACAGCCACAGCATGCGCGGCTTCCAGATCATCCGTAGCAAAGCATAGGAACATTCCTTTTCCTTCAAAGGTCTGTCCCTGGGGCATGGCGATCAGCTCCACTTCGGTCTCCCCCTCGCCATTCTGCAGATACGCCACATGACCGCCGCCGGCCTCAAACTGATGCGCAACCTGCAGACCGGTAAGGGTGGTGTAGAAATGCAGAGATTTTTCAAAATCGGTCACACGGATGGAAATATGATGAAATTTCATGGTGAACTCCTTTGGAATCAAAAAAGATATGGTATACGTTCAGCATACCATATCTCATTGGAATTGTCAAGCTGTATCCTCTCAAGGACGAAGCCCCAGCCCGCCTTCCAGAGTCAGAGTTTCCCCGGTCATATACTTGAAGTCCGGGTGGGCAAGCTGTACGCAGGCACGACCGATGTGCTCTTCCGGATCGCCGAAGAAGCCCATGGGCGGGGTGTGTACATTCTTTTCAAAAGCGTCCGGATACGCCTTCTGGAACTGTTCCAGCTGGGCAGTCCATGCCAGAGGACAGATCACGTTCACATTGATCCCATCCCGGCTCCATTCGGTAGCAGCCACACGGGTCAGCCCGCGGATCCCTTCCTTGGCAGCAGCATACGCGCACTGTCCGTAGTTGCCGAACAGCCCCGCACCGGATGCAAAGTTGATAACAGTCCCCTTGGTTTCCTTCAGATAGGGATAGCACGCCTGCATATAGTGGAACGCAGCGTACAGACCGGAGTACATGGCAAGATCGAACTGTTCGGTGGTATGGTCAGCCAGAGTCACGCCGGATGCGGATGCCTGCGCATTGTTGATGAGCACATCAATGCGCCCAAAAGCTTCCATAGCCTTCTCCACAGTGCCCTTGGCAATGGCAGCATTGTCCGCCCCCGCAGAGATGTCCGCCTGTACCGGCAGAACCTGCACACCATAGAGCCGTTCCAGCTCTTCCTTGGCTTCTTCCAGCTTCTTCACATTGCGTCCGGTGATCACAATGTTGGCGCCTTCCTTAGCGTAAGCGGTGGCAATCCCATAGCCAATGGAACCCGCCTTGCCGTTTTCCAGAACCGCCCGTCCGCCGCCGGTGATGATCACAGTCTTACCGGTTAAATGTCCCATAAAATAATACCTCGTTTTGATATAATGTTGATTTGGCAATATTATAACGTATCCAGATAAAAAAGTCAAGAGAAGCACACCCGCCGGACAGGGGAACAGCAAAGCATCTTGCATATCCCGCAAACATCTGCTATACTATATGCATAACCGCAGAACAAGGAGCATCCCATGTTTACAAAAGATGAAATCATCGCCCAGCTGAAAGAACTCGGTGTACCGCAGAACCGCCCCGTGACCCTCCATACCTCTCTCCGGAAAATCGGCGAAGTGGAGGGCAGAGGCGAAGGGCTTCTGAATATCCTGATCGAATATGTCACCGCAGACGGGGGACTTCTGTGTGTCCCCAGCCATACCCACGGGAATCTGTACAACGATAAAATCATCACCCTGGACTTCCTGAACCTGAATACCTGTATCGGTACCTTCCCCGCCATCGCCATCGCCGACCCAAGAGGCGTCCATTCTGTCAACCCCTCCCACTCCATGACCATCTTCGGAGACAGAGAACAAGCGGAACGGTTTGCCGCATACGATGAAACCATACATACCTGCACATCTCCGGAGGGCTGTTACGGAAGACTGGCAAAGGAAGACGGCTATGTTCTGCTGATCGGCGTGGGGCAGGACAAAAACACCTACCTGCACTGCGTGGAAGAAATGCTGAACCTCCCCGACCGGATGACAAGAGGCTATGTGGACGCCACCATCCGCTACCCCGACGGTCATATCGAGCATTTCCCCCTGCGGACATACATCGCCTGGATGACACCTCTCGGCGACACCTCCCACCGGTTCCCCTACTATGAACCCGCTTTCCGCCATCACGGCTGTATCCGGGACGGAAAGATCGGGAACGCCGATACCCAGCTCTGCAGTGCAAAAGGCATGGCAGAGGTTGCAAAAATGATCTACCAGCGTTCCGGCGGCATCGACTTTCTCGGCGAAGACCGGGAGATCGGGGAAGAGTACTATACATAATTCCTGAAAAGATAAAAATGGATCTGCGGAACCGGAAGGAAATACACAGTATGAAAGACTATCTGAAAATCATCATCGGCACAGTTCTGGGTACGATACTTGTCTGGTATGCCGGTGCCATGCTCGGCTTTTTCCCGTTCATGGGAAATGACCTGGCGGTAAGAGAGATCGGTTTTTGTACACTGATCATCTGCACAGTGATCGCAGTATGCACCTGCATCATCCTCAGTGCCATGAAAAAATCGGATACCGAAAAACACGACAGCTCGGACAGTGATAAGCCCGGTGCATGAAATCCCCGGAACAAACCAAAGCGGAGGTGATCCCTCCGTTTTTTTATCCAAAAGAAAAGGGAAACAGCCGCAGCCATTCCCCATGTTGATTCTGTACAGATTCCCGATCATTCCATCTTGAACCGCTTGATCTTCCGAGAGGTGGTCTTTTCAAATTCCGTATCACGGATCTCGATTTCACGGATCTGCTTGAAGGCGGGCAGCGTCTTGTTCAGCTCCGTTACCTGCCCCTTGATGATATCAAAGATCTCCGCCTTGTCCTTCCCTTCAAACCGTGTGGGATCCGGGTAGATCAGAGCCGTGATCACGATCTCACCCTGCCCGTTCTTCCGTCCCAGTACCACAGATTCCTGAATATCCGGAATCCGGGACAGGTATTCTTCGATCTCTTCCGGATATACGTTCTTCCCGTTGGAGAGAATGATCAGATTCTTCTTCCGTCCGGTGATGTAAATATACCCGTCCTTGTCCATGTAGCCGATGTCGCCCGTCCGGAACCAGCCGTCTTCGGTAAATACCGCTTTGGTGGCTTCTTCATTCCGGTAGTACCCCAGCATCACGTTCTCGCCCTTTACGCAGATTTCCCCGGTGGGATACCCGTATTCGGCAATATCCTCGTCCTGTCTGTCGTTTTCGGTAATGTCGATCTGTACCTGACAGCCTTCTACCGGCGTACCCACAGAGTGAAGCCGTTCCTTGCCCACCCGGTTCACGGCAACCAGCGGCGCACATTCAGTGATCCCATACCCCTCCAGAATCGTAATCCCGAAAGCGTCAAAGTCTTTTATCAGCTGGGGAGAAAGAGGCGCACCGCCGCAGACGATCACCTTCAGCTGTCCGCCGAAAGCACCGGTGATCTGGGCAAAAAACTTGGAACGCAGGTCGATCCCCACTTTCCGCATGGCATTGGAAGCCTTGATGGCACCTTCCACCTTCTGGCGCATCCCCTTCTTGTCGATCTCGTTCCAGATCCGCTTGTACATGGTTTCCACAAACAAAGGCACCAGCATTTCCGAGTTGGGCTTGTAGTTTGCCAGATTCCGGGATACATTTTTCAGCCCGTCATTGATAAACATTTCCGCCCCCAGATTGGAGATGGCAAAATGCCCGCAGGTCACTTCGTAGGAATGGTGCATGGGCAGAGCGTCCACGAAACGGCTCTTATCATTGAACTGAAGCATGGACAGACACGCCGCATTGGTGGCAGAAGCCAGATTGTGATGGGACAGCATGACACCCTTGGAAGTGCCGGTGGTACCGGAGGTGAACAGAAGTGTACACATCTTGTGCCGATCCAGCTCCACATCCAGATATGTCCGGTCGCCGGCATCCAGCGCAGCCTGCCCCATAGCGATCAGCTCGTCCATAGTCTGGGTCAGAGGATGGGCGGCTTCTTCTTCATCGGGCTGAATGGGAATAAACAGCCGGCATCCGGGCATTTTATCCGCCAGTGCCGTAAGCCGGTGGTTGAACCCCTTGGTGTATACAATAGCCTTCGCTTCCGCCAGCGCCATAAAGTCCGCCAGCTGGTCGTCCTGCAGGTCGTGATCCATGGGTACGATCACACCGCCGCCGCAGGTAGTGGCATAATACGCCGTCATGTACATGGGATGGGCTTCCCCGATCACGGCAACCGTTTCACCCATCAGACCAATACGGGAAAACGCCGTACCAAGCGCATTCATCCGGTTCCAGTTTTCGTTGTAGGTAACGGTCTTTTCCTCGCCGTCTTCCTTGTAGATATACAGTACCTTGTCCCCATAGCATTCCGCATTGGTGCGTACCAGTTCCCGCAGATCCGCATTCAGCTTGGGCATGCCCTTTTGTTTTTTCATCTTTCCGATCCTTCGATTTCTGTATTTTTTGCCCTTAAAACAAGCATTGCACATAAAATCATTATAACACAAAATTGTAGTCAAATTATGAAATTATTGTATTCATAATTTGAATTTGCCCTATCCGCAGTTTCCTTTTTACCTTATAGGAGTTTTGGTTGTTTTACACATACAAATCTAAATTAGCACTTGCATTCTCCGTCAAAATATGCTATAATTATTATGGATATTGTATCATGCAACATAAAAACCTGCAACGCACAAGGAGCCCTATATGGAAACGAGATATCCTGCAAATGAAAAGTTCCAGGATTGCCTGCAACGGATCATGGAAACCCGCAGCTTATCCTCCGCCCAGCTGGCTGTTATACTGGGACACAAAAGCAAAACCACCCTCCTGCGGATCCTGCAGGGTACAGCGGGTCTGCGTGCCCTGGGCAATGTCTACAAAGAACTGTGCAGTTGTGAAGAGCTGCAGCTGACGGAACAGGAGGCAGAACGTCTGCGCACCGCTTATGACATGGAGCTGTGGGGCGCAGATACGTACAGAGCCCGTACGGAAATGCTACGTCTGCTCCGGAAGCCGGATAACCGGTCTGTCGCCACAAATCTTCTCTGCAGCGACGGCAGTGAGATCGCGCTGGAAACATTTTTCAGCCGTTTTGTGCCGCCGGAAACCGATGGGGAGATCCCCGTCACCCGGATGGATATCCTCATGCTCAGCGGCTGTTATCCTTCCGTAATGCTGACAATGGCAGGACTGCTCCACCGCATGGAACAGCGCCTCCATATCCGCCAGCTGTTTATGCTGAACGGAGACACCGCACGGATCACACGTATGATCCGGAACATTCTGCCAACCCTTGGGTATCATACATACGAAGCCTATTCCGTTTCCCAGAGCGACATCATCACAGATCCCGCCTATTCCGGAACCGGCACAGGGAAAGCCATAGCTGTCCGAGCGGAAACGGAAGCAGGAGAGATCCGTGAGTTTCAGATCCTGCTCAAAAGCGAAACGGAAGGCGTCCTGCTGGAAGCCCCCGGTATCTGGAACCACTGGCACCAGTTCACTGCCATGTATTTTCAGTCCGCCGCTCCCATGAAAGCCACCATCCCGGAGATCCGGGACTATGTTTCCCTGCTGGAATATTATGCCGACACGGAACGGAACCGGGAAATGCTGATCTATAAAGCCGATGTCTGCTTCTATAATATCCATACAGAGATCCTTCTCCACGCAGTGTCCGATGCCCTGCAGGAAAACGCAAGCAAGGAAATGGAAGCCTATATCGGTCAGATGCTGCCAAAACTCCGTTCCATCCAGGAAAAACGGTTCCAGAATATTGTAAACAAACGGCAGCACACCCACTGGATCGCCTCCTCCGCTGCACTGTACCGCTTTGCCCGTACCGGTATCCAGGATGACCACTTTTTCGCCATGCGCCCCTTTACGCTGGAGGAACGGCACCGTATTTTCCGACATCTGTTGGAACAGGTACAGAATAACCCCTATTTCCACCTGTATCTGATGCGTGAAGAAGACGAAGATTCTTTCGTAAATCTGGAAGCCACCCTGTTTGTGGGACAAGGTCTGCAGCTCACATCCTATCACACAGACTATTGTCTGGAAAATGGATGGACGGAAACCATGCTGTCGGAAGAAGCCTTTTGCAGCCTGTACCGGGAGTTTTACATGGAAGAACTGCTCCCCCATCATACCCTGCCCGCAGAAAACACCACTGCCCTGCTGGAAGATATTCTCCGCATCCTCAGAGAAGAGATCGATAAAAAAGCATAAGAAACGCAAAAAACCTCCTGTCCGAAAACGGGAGGTTTTGCTGTTATGGAAATTTACGCAGGTTTGTGCGCCTTTTCGATCTGATTGCGGATCAGCTGCAGACCGACACCGACAACCATCAGTACCAGACCCAGTACGTCTGTCTGCCAGTTGGGAATTACCATGCACAGACCGCCGGCAATGAGGATCAGCCGTTCCCAGATCTTGCAGTTGCCGAAGAAGTAGCCTTCCAGACCGGCAGAAATACATACCATACCGGCAACGGAGGTGGCAACAATTCGGATAACGTCCAGCACTGTAACCGCAACACCGGCTTCTGCTACCAGCAGAATTTCGGGGCTCAGCGCAAATACGTAGGGAATGATGAACGCAGTAATCGCCAGCTTGGTGGCATTCACACCGGTTTTCAGCGGATCGGAATGAGCAATCGCAGACCCCGCATAAGCAGCCAGAGCCACAGGAGGCGTGATGTCCGCTACAATACCGAAGTAGAATACAAACATATGCGCCGCCAGCATAGGCACGCCCATTTCGATAACGATGGGCGCCGTGATGGTAGCCATCAGGATATAGTTGGCTGTTGTGGGCACACCCATACCGCAGATGATGCAGGCGATCATGGTCAGAAGCAGCGCGAGGAAAATATTCTGTCTGGCAATGGGCACGATCACATTGAACAGAGTGGTTGCAAGACCGGTATAGGAAATGATCCCGATCACGATCCCGGACATGGCACAGGCAATGGATACACCAATGGCATTCTTGCCGCCGGTTTCAATGGTTTCCAGCAGACGCATGGGGGTCAGACGGGTTTCCTTATCGAACATACTGACGACAATGGCCGTAAGGATGGCAAAGCAGGCGGCAAAAGATGCCGTTTTCCCGTTGCTCATCAGAGTCACCAGAACTACGATGGGAAGCAGCAGATACCCCTTGCGGAGGATCAGCTTGAAGAAATTGGGCAGGGTTTCCTTGGGCAGCCCCTTCAGACCCTGTTTCTTGGCTTCAAAGTGTACCATGACAAAGATACCGGTGAAGTACAGAACGGCAGGCAGGATAGCAGCCACAGCAATGGTGGGATACGGGATATTGGTCATTTCCGCCATCAGGAATGCGGCGGCACCCATAATGGGCGGCATGATCTGACCACCGGTAGAGGCAGCAGCTTCCACGGCGGCGGCAAACTCCGGCTTGTACCCGGCTTTTTTCATAACGGGAATGGTGATGGAACCGGAACCGACCGTGTTGGCTACGGAAGAACCGGAGTACATCCCTTCCAGTGCACTGGAAATAACGGCAACCTTGGCAGGACCACCGGCAGAGAAACCGGCAATGGAGTTGGCCAGATCCACAAAGAAGGTACCGATGCCGGTCTTTTCCAGGAATGCGCCGAACAGAATGAACAGTACAATAAAGTTCACGCAGGCGTTGATAGGAGTACCCATAATGGATACATTGGAATAGAACAGCTGGTATACAGTCGTGGACAGACACTTGCCGATGGAGAAACCACGCTCAATGATGCAGTGGTAAGCCATGTAGGCAATAAACGCACCGGCAACCACCATGATCGGCACACCGGTCACACGGCGGCACAGTTCAAACAGAAGAACAATGCCCACCAGCGCAATGGCTACGTCAAATGCAGTAATCTTGGTGGCCTTTTCAATGAAAGCTTCCACATTCAGTGCAAAATAGAAGAAAGGTGCGGCAGCCAGAAGACCCAGCACACCGTCCAGCCAGGGAATCTCCTTCAGGCTGGTCGCCTCCCCCTTTTTCCGGGGATACAGCAGATACCCGGCCAGAATGATCAGACCGGTAAATACACTTTTGCGGGCACGTTCTTCAATAAAGCCCACAATGCAGTACAGAATAAAGCCAATGATGCCCACCAGCACGATCCGGGTAAGCCAGGAAGACAGAATACCGGAGTAGCTTCTGGTGTTGGACTCTTTGTCCAGCTCTGCCATCAGCTTGTCGGCATCGATCACTTCTTCTTCCAAAGCAGCATCGGCAGACACATTCAGTTCGTTCAGCTCTTCTTTGGTATTTTTCATGTAACAGGACTTTCCTTTCCTGGGATTTCCATGCTTGTAAAGAAAAAGACAGCGGGGATCATTTCATGCGCCATCCGCCCACCAGAAAGATCTCCACATGGGCATTGCGCCCGCAGAGTTCCCTGAGATTGATAACTTCCCCGTTTATTGTCAGATAATAATCAAATACAGTTCCTACAATGTAGGACAACCGGTCGTAGGTACGGGTGATCCCGGAGATTTCCATGGCACCGTCCTCCGTAAACGCAAAGGACTCGCCGGGATTCAGCTCCGTGGGCATACCGGCACCGAAAGCATAAAACTTCGCCTTAACAGCCCGGATGATCCCGTCTTCCGCCCGGAAGGTGTCGATCACCGGAGACAGATTCACGGAATGGGTGAATTCCACCAGAAATTCCGTTCCCGCAGGGCAGGGGGAAACCATGTATATCCTGCCGTTTTCCGCATCCTTCACAACCAGAAGCTGCGGCAGACAGATAAGCACAACAATCACAGCCGCAAGCAAAGCAATACTTACGGCTGTGACTGCCTTTAGCCATGTATGACGAAATGTAGTCATAGAATCAAATGCAACCTTACAGCCTGCAGCCGCTGGCAGGAACGGAATCAGCCCTGCACAAAACCAGCTGCCGGAGGCATGCGGACGGTCGTGGGATCACACCCATCCACAGTCCAAAGCGCGCCGAAGATTGCCCGTCGGGGTTTCCCGGCATTAACCGCCGATAACGCCCTTTTCGGTGAAGTACTTCACTGCACCGGGATGCATGGGAGTGGAGATACCGTCGGTAGCCTTTTCCAGAGACAGTTCAGCACCCTTTGCGTGAGCAGCGGTGATGGGTTCCAGGTTTTCGTAGATACCCTTGGTGATGTTGTAAACAGTGTCTTCGTCCAGGTCTGCATCGCAGATCAGAGTAGCCATAACGGCAACAGTGGTAACATCCTTGGTGATGTTGGCATACGTACCGGCTGCCATGTTGAATTCAGTGTAGTAGCCGTAGTTTTCCTGCAGCCATGCCAGCTCAGCAGCGTCGATGGACAGGATGGTGAAATCGGTAGCGGTAGCCAGTTCGGTAATGGCAACGGTGGGAGCACCTGCAGTGCAGAAGAATGCATCCAGCTGACCGTCCTTGAACTTGTCGGCGGAGTCAGTGAAGCCCAGGTTCTGCTTCTGGATGTCTTCAAAGGTCATACCGTATGCTTCGAAGATCTGAGCAGCGTTGAATTCAGTACCGGAACCAACGTCACCCACGGAAACCTTCTTGCCAGCCAGGTCGGAGATGGACTTGATGTCAGGTCTTGCAACGATCTGGATGGTTTCGGGGTACATGGTGCAGATAGCGGCAAAAGAGGTGATAGCGCCTTCATCAGCGAAGGTGTTGGTGCCGTTGTAAGCATAGTCCATAACGTCGTTCTGAACGATGGCCAGGTCTACGTCACCGGCGTCGATCAGCTGGATGTTGGCCTTGGAAGCACCGGTGGACTGTACGTTTACTTCGATGCCGGCCTTGTCCTTCAGTACCTGGGTGAAAGCGATACCGAATGCATAGTAGGTACCGGTTTCGGAGCCGGTAGCCATAAACAGCTTACCGCCGCCGCAGGAAGTCAGAGCAGTCAGCATGCATACTGCCAGGAGCAGAGCAAAAAACTTTTTCATGATGTGTTTTCCTTTCGAGCTACATATTGATGCAAATGATTTTGCAGTTTTTCTCCGCAAAGCTGCAGGAATCCCCGCTGCCGGAGGAGCTTTCTATTATTTTACAACACTTTTTTGAATAAGTCAATAGCCAAAAATGCGATTTTCGAATATTATTCATATTTCCGCCCTATTTTTGCAAAATCCTTGTCAAAATGTTTTTTCTGTGTTACAATGGACGGAAGAGATACTGTATACACCGGAGCGGATCGCCTATGAACAATCCATACCCCTATTCCGACACCAACAAACGATACTATACCTTTGATTACTATACCAAACACCGTTTCGGCGGCAAGTGCGGCAAAGCCCCGCTGGACATCGGCTGCGGCTGTCCCAACAAGGACGGCACCTGCGGAACCGGCGGCTGCATCTACTGCCGGGACGGAAGCCGGAGTGCCGTGGGAGAGAGCATCCGGGAACAATACGACCACGCCGCCGCAGTAGCCGCCCGGAAGTGGAAGAACCTTGCCGGAATGATCCCCTATTTCCAGTCCGGTACCAACACCTACGGGGATCCTGCAAGGCTGACCCGTGCGTGGGAGGAAGCCGCCGCCCTGGAGGGTGCTGTGATGATCGGCATCGGCACCCGTGCGGACTGCCTCGGTTCAGATGTCATCGAAGCCCTGTGCCATCTGGCGGAAAGAATCCCCGTCACAGTGGAACTGGGTCTGCAGACTGCCCACGATGAAACCGCCCGCCGCATCAACCGTGGATACGACCACGCCCGGTTTCTGGACGGCTATACCCGCCTGAAAACCGCCGCCGACACACTGAACGGTGACAGCCGGAAAGGATACGGCAGACTGTCCGTAGGGATCCACCTGATAAACGGCCTGCCGGGAGAAAACCGTACCATGATGCTGGAAACTGCGGAGATCACTGCCTCCCTCCAGCCGGATCTGGTAAAAATCCACCTGCTCCATATCCTGCGGGAGACCCCCATGGCAGCCCTGTACGAAAAAGGGCTGTACACCCCGCTGGAACGGGACGAATACTGCGAAATCGTCTGCCGCCAGCTGGAAATTCTGCCGGAGGACACAGTCATCGGACGGATCACCGGCGACGGCATGGCGGAAGACCTGATCGCCCCCCAGTGGAGCCGCCGGAAAACCGATGTGGCCAACACCATCGACAAAATGCAGGCTGCCGAAAACTTATGGCAGGGAAAAGCCTGCAAGTAACGCATATCCGCCGACCATTCAACCGAAAAAATCCGCTGCGGACGGGATTCTCTCCCACACCACAGCGGATTTTTTGATTCTCTGGCTTTATTCAGCGTCAGCAAACTGCTCGATCAGATCTTCCATCTTGGTCAGAGCAGCCTTTTCCTTGGACTCGTACCATGCCTGCAGGTTGTCCTTCTTGTCGGCAATCATTTTGCGGCAGGCGTAACCCATCTGGTTGAATGCATCGCCGTAAACGTATGCAATGTCGGTAATAAAGTTTTCACGGATCAGCTCGATCATCTGGGCAGACTTGGCGTCACGGACATACTTGGCCTTCAGCAGGGATTCATAGTACGCCGGCAGAACATCCTGATACCCAATGAACGCCAGTGCTTCCAAAACGGCAGAAGCGGCTTCCACCTTGGTGCAGTTCACGGGCAGGGTCATGATGGAGATGATATCGTGGGCAATGGAGTAGTAGTTTTCCTGCTTTTCGTCCAGCTTGGGATAAGGGATGATACCATAGGCGTCGTCCATGTCGCGCAGGCTTTCTGCAGAATAGAAGAAGCCGAAGTAGAACATGGTGGTGCCTTCGCCGAACTTTTCACGGAACATAACATCTTCTTCATATTCGGAAGTGGAGTATTCCAGAAGCCCCATGCCCTTACCGCCGATGGTGTTGAAGAATACATCATAGGACTTCTTCA
>JAFZET010000451.1 GCA_017560565.1 Clostridia bacterium
CGTTACCGGTACGGCCAGGATGGAAGACCATTCGCTCTGCATGGAGGTCAGATAGTTTTCCTGTTCCTCATCGTACTTGGGCTGGGGCAGAATCCCGAAAGCGTCTTCCATGTCAAACAAGCGTACACATTGGGAAACTTCATGATAGAACAGACCTCTGCCTTCCTGGAAGGGGAACCACATACCTTCCAGTTTTCCGTGGCAGTCTTCCCAGTAAATGACGTTATCCATGTAGAAGGATTCTGCCAGAGATTCGATGGCATTGATGGTCTGCTCGGAAGCGATGGACAAAGAGTAGGTGTCGTCCGCTTCCTTTTTGGAATAGGTGGATTCCATACCGAACAGCAGGTAGGGCAGATAGGTGTTGGAACCACTGATCATCCCGAACTGGTCTTTCGTAGGATCCAGCTTGCCGTCCCCGTCCAGATCAATGGTAGCCTGGGTAGTGTAGCGGTTCATCATATCAATGGTCCATGTTCCATCCCATACAGCATCGTACAGATCCGGGATACCCATGTCGTCTGCCATATCGTGGTTGAAGAACACCACAAGGATACGCTGTTTGTCAAAAAGGACATAATCGCCGGTGGTAACATACAGTTTCCCCAGAATGCTGTATGCGTCCACAGCGTTCTGATCCCACCAGGGTTTTTCCAGATCCACATACGGCAGTGCATACAGATTCAGAAGATGTCCCTGTGTGGAAGACTGGGTCAGTTTGGTGGGCCAGTCTGTTGCTACCTGATAAGGCGTTTCACCGGCAACAACATCTTTGGAAAGCCGGCTCTGGGGCGAATTTTCCGAGATGGTGCTGATGGTCACATCATACTGTGCTTCAATCTCCAGATTCCGGTTATAGATCGAGTCATTGAGCAGCTCCCCGGTAAGCTCCTCTGCATCAAATTCGAAATAGTTGTGCATACCGTTCCCGGCATCCCACTTCAGAATGGTGAATTCGGCGCCGCCAAACTTCACATCCGGCAGATCCGGCAGGATTTCAGTCTCCGTCGCTTCGGTAATGGTTTCCGCAGCTGTTTCCTGCACTGCATCCGTTTCGGAATCAGCCGTACCGCCGCAGCCCGACAGGGTAAGCAGCATCGCCAGGGTCAGACAAAATATGTTCCGTTTTTTCATAAGGACGCCTCCCGTTAGATCAGATTTCTATGCAGGTGAGACGCTGCCTGCGGAAACGGAAATGTTGGTTTCTCCGGACAGACCACAATGCAGTCTCACACTAACAAAACCATTATAACACACATATACAGCAATGTAAATATATATAAGAAAGATTTTTGGAATAATTTATGTAAATGAAACAATAAATTTTCGCCTGGGGGTGGTGTTACGGCTTTGAAATCAGGTATGGATCCTCTCCGGTACCTTCCACGGGGATCCGGCGTCCGAACTGACCAAAACACAAGGGACTGCCGCACCGGAGTACACCAGTGAAGCAGTCCCGTTTGCTGATTCAGTTTTTCTTCCGCATTCCCGCACGATCAAACGCCGGATTCCAGCCATAGAAATTCTGTGCGTCCATGGTGTCCTGTGCAATACGGAGTGCATCAGCGAAATTACTGTTTTACACGGATTTTTCCCCTGTGTTACCGCTGTGTGTATACCGCAGGTATGGTGTATTTATGGTTATGGAATTCATTTCATGACCTTGATAAACCGGAACATTTCATCAGGTCCTTCGTCCGGATTGTGTCCTTCCGCATCCGGCATCGGTTCATCCGGCTGAAAAAATTCGCACCAGAACTGATCGATCCGGAAGCCGCACTTGTTTACGTAAAAATGGATGTTGCGCTTTTCAAAATAGGGCGTGCAGGTTTCCCAGACTACCGTTTCGGGATGGAGTGCTTCCACTGCCAGCCATGCGCCGTAACCGATCCCTTTGCTGTGCTCCTCAGGTGCTATGAACAGAATTTCCAGATGGTTATGGTGCGTTTCCCTGTCGATCTTCAGAATCAGACCGCCCACCTTTCTGCCATCCGCAACAATACGGTAGGTTTCGTTGTCCGGAGCATCAATGCAGTGCTCAATGGTTTTGCGGGAGATGATTTCGCCGTCAGCATCAATGTGATCGTCCCGTTTTCCGAATTCCTGCAGTGCACCATACTTGAACGACCACTGATTGTCCAGAATGAACTGCTCTCTGTCGTCCGCAGTAAGAGGAACCAGCGTAACAGTTGTTTTTTTCATTTTGAAATCTCCTTTTTGTCTGTTTTTTTGTCATACAAAGGGTTATGATAACTACCATATCTACCGAATGCACTATACCCCCTGAAAACAAAATCACCCGGCACAACGCCAAAAAGCGCAATACCGAGCTCACTCGACATCTTATCTGACAGGCGGCCTGCAAGCATTCGCTTACGATCCCCTACACTACGGTGTACTGTCCTCCGATGATCGCATACAGTATATCACATAGCAGCGGAAATTGCAATAAGTTTACGGAATTTTTGGGAAATATGCGTTTGCATACCCCGCCTGAAATCCGGAATTTCCTGCGGCA
>JAFZET010000452.1 GCA_017560565.1 Clostridia bacterium
CTACGGAGCCTTCTATATCTTCCCGAAACATACGGGAGTCAAAGGAAATCGAGGAGTTAAAGTCGTTCACCCGGCTGTTTTCTGCCTTGGAAAACCGGGCGTCCCACATTTTTGCCATAGTATAACCTCCGCTTTTAATGAAGTAAGAAGTAAGAGGTCAGAAATAAGAAGTTCTCTGAGCAGGCTTTGCATACTTCTTATCTCTTATCTCTTACTTCTTACATTTTACTTCTTAATTACTTGTTCCAGTTCTTTTCAGCCAGAGCCTTCATCTTGATGGGCAGACCGAACAGGTTGATGAAGCCGTCAGCGTCAGCCTGGTTATAGTCTTCGTCCACACCGAAGGAAGCGGTCTGTTCGCTGTACAGGGAATAGGGAGATGTAACACCGGCGTTGATCATGTTGCCCTTGTAGAGCTTCAGGGTTACATCACCGGTTACGTTCTTCTGGGCTTCGTCCGTGAAAGCGCACAGAGCTTCACGCAGGGGAGTGAACCACTGACCGTTGTATACCAGTTCAGCCAGTCTCTGACCAACCATGGTCTTGAAGTGCATGGTTTCCTTGTCCAGGGTAATGGTTTCCAGAACATCATGCGCCTTGTACAGGATAGTACCTGCGGGAGTTTCGTATACGCCGCGGGACTTCATACCAACCAGACGGTTTTCCACGATGTCCAGGATGCCGATGCCGTTGGCGCCGCCGATCTTGTTCAGCTTTTCGATCAGTTCAACGCAGCCCAGTTCTTCGCCGTCCACTGCAGTGGGGATACCCTTTTCAAAGTGAATGGTTACGTAGGTAGGAACGTCCGGTGCGTTTTCGGGGGATACGCCCAGTTCCAGGAAGCCTTCCTTGTTCAGCTGAGGTTCGTTGGCGGGGTTTTCCAGATCCATACCTTCGTGGGACAGGTGCCACAGGTTCTTGTCCTTGGAATAGTTGGTTTCACGGTTGATCTTCAGGGGAATGTTGTGGGCTTCGGCGTAGTCGATTTCTTCGTCACGGGACTTGATATCCCATACACGCCAGGGAGCGATGATGCCCATGTCGGGAGCCAGAGCCTTGATGGTCAGCTCAAAACGTACCTGGTCGTTGCCCTTGCCGGTGCAGCCGTGGCAGATCGCGTCTGCGCCTTCAGCCAGAGCGATTTCCACCAGTCTCTTGGCAATGCAGGGACGGGCGTGGGATGTCCCCAGCAGATAGTCTTCATATTTGGCGTCAGCCTTCAGGCAGGGCCAGATGTATTCTTCGATGTATTCCTTGCGCAGGTCTTCGATGTACAGCTTGGAAGCACCGGTCTTCAGAGCCTTTTCTTCCAGACCTTCCAGTTCGTCTGCCTGACCAACGTTGCCGGAAACGGCGATGATTTCGCAGCCTTCATAGTTTTCCTTCAGCCACGGAATAATAATGGAAGTGTCCAGACCGCCGGAATATGCCAGTACGATTTTTTTGATTTCCTTCTTCATGATATTCTCCTTGGATGCTGCCGTTCTGCCATCCCGGAATCCGGCGGCAGGGGTGCAAATATGTTTTTTGATTATGGCTATATTATACTCCAAATCCTGCGGTTTTGCAATATACAACATTCACAAAATGGAATAAATATACACATATTTCTTATAATAATGCACAACGGCGTCATGGAAATCCGGTTTTTACGGGGGATAAAGGGGTGTATTTGCGTAATGTGTCAGAGGTAAATGTACATTTTCAGTCAGAAAAACGGCAGATATAACAAAAATAATCTGTATAAAGAATTTTTTGACAGTTCCGGAAGAGGGAGACATAGCCGGTGTGAACTGTCTTGGGTAATCTGCCGTTACCGGGGTACAATAGAAACGCAGAAAATCCGCTATGGAGGAATAAATATGCAAGAAAACTGTATAAAACGTATACTGTGTACGGCGGCGATGCTGCTTGCGCCTCTTCTGGCCGTCCGTGCGGCGGCGGGAGAGGTGACGGGCTGGTATTTTCACCACAGCAAAAACGGCGAACAGCCGCCGGTGCCCCCGGAGCTTGCCTATGTGGAGAAATATGACGGATACTGGATCGACCATGCAAGAAATACCATGGATGCACAGGATAAAGTGCTGTACCTGACCTTTGACGCAGGCTATGAGAATGGCAATGTGGCAAAAATTCTGGACATTCTGAAAGAGGAAGAGGTGCCGGGGGCATTCTTTATTCTGGAAGGACTGGTCAAGCAGGAACCGGAGCTTGTGATGCGGATGGCGTCGGAAGGGCATCTGGTCTGCAACCACACAGCCAGCCATCGAGACATGACAATGGTGGTAAGTGAAGAGGCATTCCGGGAGGAGCTGAACCGGATGGAGACGGTATATACCGAACTGACCGGCGGAAAGCTGGCTCCCTACTACCGCCCGCCGGAAGGGAAGGTGAACGAGCAAAATATGAAATGGGCGCAGTCCTGCGGGTACAAAACGGTGTTCTGGAGCTTCGCCTATGCGGACTGGGATAACGGTCGGCAGATGTCTCCGGAAGAAGCGAAAAAGCGGATCCTTGGGGAAACCCACAACGGGGAGGTGCTCCTGCTGCATCCCACATCCGCTGCCAACGCCGCCGTCCTGCAGGATCTGATCCGCACATGGAAAGAAATGGGCTTCCGGTTCGGTACGCTGGATGAACTGACCGGAGGCGCCGGATGAGAAAACTGTTAACGGTGCTGGCGCTGGCATTGCTGCTGGGGGCTGCAGGTGTCAGGGCAGACGGAAACCGGGAGGTGTATTTTTCCTGTGCCGCCGGAGAGGGAAAGAAGATCGCACTTACCTTTGACGACGGTCCGCATCCGGTATATACGAAAGAAATTCTGGAAATTCTGGAGGAGTACGGCATCCGGGCGACGTTTTTCGTCATTGGAGTCAATGCGGAACGGTGGCCGGAGCTGGTACGGGAAGAACTGGCGGCAGGGCATGAGATCGGCAACCACACCTATGCCCATGCCAATCTGCAGAAGGAGACCTATGAAACGGTACGGGGTGAAATCCTGAATGCGGAGGAGATTCTGACAGACTGCACAGCACGCCGACCTCATCTTCTCCGGCCGCCTGGAGGGCTGTACTGTGATGCCGTAGGCAAAGCCGCCGAAGAGCTTGACTATACTGTGATCCTGTGGTCGGTGGATCCCCGTGACTGGGCACACACGGCGGTGGAGGAGATCGTGGAAAATGTCCTGACCAATACGGACAGCGGCGATATTCTTCTGTTCCACGACTATGTGTCCGGTCAATCTCCCACTCCGGAAGCCCTGCGTCGGATCCTGCCGGTGCTGATAGAACGGGGGTACGAATTTGTGACGGTATCGGAGCTGCTGGGAGGCACGGTTGAAACAGACAGCTGAAGAATATGGAAAAACCACGAATTTCCTCGGAAAAACGTGGTTTTTTCGTTATCGTATATTCAGTTTGGTGTCAGAATGTCTCTCTGAACTTTTCACAGTAATACTGTACATTTTCCCATTTTGTTTCCGGCGGCAGACGATGGTCGGGGCAGGGAATATAGCCGCCCAGCTCCACAAGGGGTTTCAGCCGTTCGATCTCTCTGTCCACTGCCGCATAATCATAAGCAAATACCCGTTTGTCCATACCGCCCACACCCCGCAGAGCTTTGCCGTACTGTGCACGCCAGGGCGCAATGGAGGCGTTCCACGTGCCTACTTCAATGGGGAACATGGTGTTGACGCCGTTTTCCAGCCAGATGGGTACCAACTTGTCGATACAGCCGTCACAGTCCAGGGAAACAATGTCACAGCCGTAGGAGAGAAGCAGATCGGTGATCTTTTTGTATCCGGGGGCAACATATTCCCGGAATACATCGGGAGACACCAGCGGACCGTTCTTGAAGCAGATATCTTCCCAGAAATGGGCAAAGTCCGGGCGCAGTCCCGCCTGCAGAATCACTTCACAGTTCCGGTAGCTGATTTCTCCCAGGGTGGCGATGATTTCTCCGTACAGCTCCTCGTCGTCCGCATACAGGTACGCCAGTTCCTCTACCCCCAGCATA